>JACVRP010000290.1 GCA_014534385.1 Cyanobacteria bacterium Co-bin13 | reverse complement strand
TGCCATTGAACTGACACACCCCCTTCCTATGCTGTTTGGCATAGTTAGATTTAACTCTGGGGAACCTTCATGAAAGCTCATATTCTGTCTACCCTGATGATTTCCTCAATATTGCTTCTAGCAGGGTGCAGCGGCTCTAATAATTCCCCAAATCAACCTACAGCAAATACTCCTGAAATCTTACATAAATCATCCGCAGAAACTGTCGCCAAAGAAATACAGGTGGCTAGCCAAGAAGAGAACAAGCTTGCCATACAAAATCCTACCCACGCAACCGAGTCGAATGCCAACGTTAAAGTTCGTCTTGAGCCGGGAGAAATTATACTAGATCATAGCGATATAGAAGCAGGCACTATCAGTTTCAATATTGAAAACGAAAGCACGGGACCTCAAGAAGTCCTGTTGATTAAAACTGATTTACCGAGAGACAGAATTCCGACTATAAACGGCGAAATAGACTTATCCAGTTCAGCCGTTAAACCGATCGCTCAACTGGCTAATAGTCCGATGCCAAGATACGGCAGCGAAATCATTACCCGTGCCCTAGAACCCGGCAATTATGTGCTAATGGCCTACACCCCTTTTGAAATTGAAGCAGCAGCCACAACCGAAATCACGCTGCAATCGTCTGGATTTTAGGCTGCCCCGCCAGGTTGGATTAAAAGTCGCTCCACACACCTTAGCCAGGATACTATCCTGGCTTTCCTATTGGCAATTTTGGCCCTTCTAAAATTGTGGTGCGTCATGTAGTGCAGGCTTCTAGCCTGCGCGGGCAAAGATGCTGCACTACAGATAATGAAACTTACCCATCACCAATATGGCAAAGGGTTGGTTGTACGGCGATTTTCAGGCCGATGAGCCACGGCTTTGGTGGATGGGTGGGCGGGTGAATGGGTGGCGTATGCAAACAAAAACGGCTGTAACTTTGCCCAGTGCAGCACCTACAGCGTTAACAGAAGGTATTGACACTATCAACTCCCTTGGTAGCGCCGCTAATTGAAATGAATTGAATAGTGCAAAAAAAGGGGGCTTCGCCCCCATATGACACCTCGTGAAATCAGACAATGCTCTAAGTGCGTAGCCCCTACCAATCCTTCTCATGGGTAGTATCCGCAGAGGAGGTCGGAAATAACCAATTCAGGAAGCCAACGCTAAAAGACAAAAGCAGAGCAATCATCAATGCACCGCCCAAAAACGGCAGGTAAACCATCAGAGGGTACCTCTAAGACTTGATAGCTATCACATTAGAGAACCCAAATGACTAACCTGTGGTAAAGCTGTGTCAATCCAAACCTAAGATGTAGGAACCGCTAGGCCTTGGGTAGGAAAAATCGAAAAGTGCTACCCTTTCCCAAGCTGCTCTCCACCTCAATCCGTCCGCCCTGCAGTTCTACCAGCCGCTGAGTAATGGCCAGCCCAATGCCAGTGCCGCTAGAAGACGGATTACCGCTGATAGAAACTCGGCGGGACCGCCAAAAGCGCTCAAAAACGTGGGGCAACTCATCTGTCGCAATGCCGCATCCAGTATCACTAACGGCTATCCATACGTGTGACTCAGTCTCCCAAGCGCTAAGGGTAATGCTGCCTCGCCGGGTATGCTTAATGGCATTTCCCAGCAGATTCACTAGAATCTGCTCCAAACGATCGGGGTCGGCTAGCAATGACACCTCCTCCCCACACTGCCAGTTTAGCCGGGGGCCGTCCTCAGTAATCTGGGCGGCAAATCGCAGCAGCAGCTTTTCAAATAAGGGCGGCAGGGCAACGGGCTGGAGCGCCAGGGGGAGTTGTCCGGCCTCAGCTCGGGAGAGTTCCTGCAGGTCGTTGACCAGGCGCTCTAGCCTGCGGGTTTCGCGCACCAGCAGGCGGGCCGTTTCTGGGGGCAAATCTTGATGCTGCTCAGCAACTTCCTCCAGATAGCCCCGCACGATGGTCAGCGGCGTTCTAAGTTCGTGGGTCAGGTCACCGATCAGCTCCCGTCGCCGCTGTTCTACATCTTGCAGGCTGAGGGCCATGCGATTGAAGCTGGCGCTGAGCTGATCTAGTTCTGGGATGTCGCTGGGAGGCACTCGCTCGGACAAGTGCCCAGCAGCAAACGAGCGGGCAATCCGCTCCATCTGCACTAAGGGACGGGTAATGCGGCGGGCGACCCAGTAACTGAGCCCAGCAGCAGTAAGGCTACCTGCCATCAGCGACCAGGCGGTACTGGCACTCCAGGCAGTTTCAAAGCCCTCCAATAGCTCAAAGCGAATCTCCTCAACGGCACGCCCCATATTGACCATGCGGTCCAGGTGTCCTGAGAAAAGATGGTGGGAGGTGCCCCGACTAATCACCATAAAGCTCGCTAACCCAACCAACATGACCGCCAGATGGGAGAGAAACAGCCGCCCCCGTAGCCCCACGTTCATGACCCTTCATCCTCAAACTTATAGCCCGTGCCAATTACAGTTTTGATGTACTGGGGATGGCTAGGGTCAGGCTCAATCTTTTTTCGCAGCCGGGCGACATGGGTATCAACGACCCGCTCTTCGCCAAAGAAATCGTCGCCCCACAGCTTTTCAACTAGATGGGTGCGGCTCCAGGCCCGCCCAGGATGGCTGAGAAAGGTGGCGAGCAGGTCAAACTCAATCGTGGTCAGCTCCAGTTCCTCTGTGGTGCCGTTAACCTGGCGGGTGGCCACATGCCGATCTAGATCGACCGAAAAGTTGGGTGTGCGATAGACCTGGCTCTGCACATCCTGCCTGAGACTGCGCCGCAGCAGCGCCCGCACCCGCGCAACCAGCTCCATCGGGCTGAATGGCTTAACCAGGTAGTCATCGTCCCCAGTCGAAAGCCCAATCACCCGGTCAAATTCCTCGCCTTTTGCCGTCAGCATGAGGATGTAGGGGTCGTACTCTCCTGCTAGCTTGCGAATGCGGGTGCAGACTTCTAACCCGTCAATGCCGGGCAGCATCCAGTCGAGAATTACCAGACAGGGGTGATGGGCCTGAAAGAGCCGCATGGCGTCGTTGCCGTCGCGACTTTGCAGGCAGGCAAAGCCTTCCTTCTCTAGAAGCTGCTGAATAAAGCGAGCGATCTCGGCCTCGTCTTCGACTATCAAGATGGTTTGCTGCATGGTGGCACACGATGACCTATTCGTATTGCAGCACAGGAAGCCCGTTGCAGGAGGATTTTTTGGCAATGCTGCTGTTCCCAACTCAATCCTCAAAGAAAAGCTGCCAGAGGCCGTGAAGCCTTGGCAGCAGTGTGATATTGCGATGTGGGTGTGTTGAAATGGTCTGTCAATTTTAGAGCCCTAGCTTTTCCTCCATTGCTCGAATGTAGGCAGTTTGAACATCGTCAATGCCCTCTAGGGAACCCATAGAGAAGCGTTGCGTAAGATGGAGCTGTCCTGCTTCTTCGAGAGCGTCAAGGTCAGAAGCGGCAAAAGCAGGCACTCCGACGAAAGCGAGTCCTGATACCAGAACTGCTGTTGCGATTCTCAGTCCTGAAACCCTATTGAGATCCATCAGAACAATCCTCATAGAAGGAATAGCGATGACTGTAGGGGGGGCGTATGGTGATCTGATGTTAAAGGTGTGTCAAAGCTGTGTTTGGCTGTAAGTTCTTTGGCATGGCAGACGAAGACTGCACGAGCTCAAAAAGCTTAACCACCTATTTCTCAGATCGGTGACACTAGATACGGAACGACTTAGCGGGCTGGAGGAATTGGCAGTGATCGCAGGAGTAGCAACGCCAGCCCGCATGGGTGTTTGGAGTGCAGCCGTGCTGACGGCGCTGGTCGGGCTAGTCAACCTCTGGTCAGCAGTGACCCCTAGCTTGCCCAGTCGAGTCATTTGGTTGGAGCAGATATTTCCGCTAGAACTTCGTCGGGGAGCCCACGTATTTGCAGCGCTGAGCGGCTTCTTTTTGCTGATGCTGGCGGTCAATCTGCTGCGTCGTAAGCGCGTAGCCTGGTGGTTGGCGGTGGGGCTGCTGATCGTTTCCATCGTCAGCCATTTAGTGAAGGGGCTGGACTATGAGGAGAGTTTGCTATCACTCGTGCTGCTGGGGCAGCTGCTGATTATGCGGCCTCAGTTCAAAGCTCAGTCGGATCGGCCATCGATTATTCAAGGGCTGAGGGTTTTGGCGGGGGCACTGCTCTTTACCTTGGCCTATGGCACCTTGGGCTTTTGGCTGCTGGATCGGCACTATGCCCAGTCCTTCAACCTAATGGAGGCACTGGGGCAAACCCTCAACATGTTCCTGACGGTAAACGGTGGGGAGCCGCTACCGACGAGCCGGTTCGGGCGGTTTTTTGCCGATTCGATCTATGTGATTGGGGTGGTAACGCTGTCTTACGCGGCCTGGATGCTGTTTCGTCCGGTGATTTTTCGGGGTACGGCCAGTGCTGATGAAAGACAGCGAGCTGGAGCGATTGTAGAGCAGCATGGGCGATCTTCTCTGGCGAGGCTGGCGCTGCTGGAGGATAAGTCTTACTATTTCAGCCCATCGGGGCAGTCGGTGATTGCCTACGTGCCGAAAGGTCGGGGGGCGATCGCACTAGGTGATCCCATTGGCCCCGCCAGCGATCGACAGGAGGCAGTTGTCAGTTTTGGGCTGTTTTGCGATCGCAACGACTGGTACCCCGCCTTCTACCAGACCCTGCCAGATGACCTAGAACTCTACCGCGTCCTTGGCTACCAGACCCTAAAAATTGGCGAAGAGGCGGTGGTGGATCTGCACCAGTTCACGCTGCAGGGCAAAGCCGGGCAAAATCTGCGCACTCCCCTCAACAAGTTCACCAAGCAGGGCTACCGGGTGCAGTTTTATGCGCCGCCGATTAGCGATGCCCTGCTGGCTGAACTGCGAGTGATCAGCGATGCCTGGCTAGAGCACATGCAGGGAGCCGAAAAGAAGTTTTCCCTGGGCTGGTTTGACCTAGACTACCTGCGAGACTGCGAGATTGCGGTTGTTGTAGACCCCCAGGGCAGTCCAATCGCCTTTGCCAACCTGATCTCTGAGTACCAGCTCAATGAGGCCACCCTCGACCTGATGCGCCACAGGCCCGACGTAGAGCGGGGGGCAATGGATTTTCTCTTTGTCTCCATGCTGCAGCATTTTCAGGAGGCAGGCTACGACGGCTTTAACCTGGGCCTGGTCG
>JACVRP010000617.1 GCA_014534385.1 Cyanobacteria bacterium Co-bin13 | reverse complement strand
TGGTCAGTCTGCAGCCGCTGAAGAGACTGCTCTAGCTCCCGCCAAGCGTCGTCGCGGCTGCGCTGACTGGTTTTGGTGGCGATAAAGACTTCAGCGCGGTGAGCAGGCAGCACCTTTCCCAAAAACGTCTCGCTCGGGCCGTAGTTAGAGGCCGTATCAAAATAGCGAATCCCCAGTTCTAGGGCGCGATGAATGATGTCCATCGCCTGCGCTTCCTCCTGCGGGCGCGATAGCGGTGAGGCAGACCCACCCAAACCCAGGAGCGGCAGGGACACGTCGGTGCGGCCCAGAGTTCGCACAGGCATTTCGGCGGCGACTGGAGCAGGCGGCACTGGGGTCGGTACTTGCTCAGCTGTCACGGCTTCAGACGAAGCCGGTGGGGAAGTATTTTGGCAGGCAGCAGTACCAATGACGCCCCCTGCAACCGTTAGACCAGTCAGTAAAAAGTTACGTCGAGTATGGCGATGGGTCACAGTCAGCCTCTAAAAGGGTCTGTGAGGCAGAGAGACAGCAGACGTTTAACGTAGGTCGAAAAGCAGCTTGACTACACTCTATAGCAACTTGTAGAAAACGACTTTTTACCAGGAAAACGCTCCACCTACTCGGCTTTTGAAGGGGCTGAGTTTTCTCAGCAGAGACGCTGCCCGCACCCCTACCCAAACCCAAGCCCAACTTGTCAGCCTAGACCGCCTTAGCCTGGATAGCCTCGATCAGCTCTTGCAGCCACTCTAAATAAGTCTGTTCCCTTTGAATCATCAGCTCCAGTACCCGCTGGCGCAGCTCCTGCTGGCGCAGCGTCGCTCCATCATCCGATAAAACAGGGGCTGCCTCTAAAGCAACACGGCTGCGCTGCGCCTCACAGTCAGCCAGCTTTTCACGTCGCGCGGCCAGCTCCTGCTCTAGCAATGGCAGAATGGCGGCATCTGGCAGTTGGGCAGCAAAGTGTAGCTGCGCCAGCAAAGGCTCTCTCAAAGTGGGCAGCGGCTGATGGGTTTGCAGCCAGCGGGTCAGTTCTGCCACACCTGGTGCTGTAGTGCGGTAAATCTTGCGGTTGGGCCGATCCTGCTGAATTTCGACCGTGCAGGTAATCCAGCCCTGTTTTTCGAGCTTGTCAAGGGTGCGATAAATCTGGGCCTGATCGGCTGGCCACAGGTGGACAATGCACTGGTCGAAACACTCCGTTTTGAGGTCGTAGCCAGTCCGCTCCTGCTCCTGGAGCAGGCCGAGAATAACGTGGGCGAGAGACATAGGCGGTTTACCGAACGAATAGGCGAACAAGCCCTATTCCTGAGATCTATATGCTCCTATGCTACTATATGACTAATCATATATAAGACAAGCACACCCATTAAGTTTGTCCAGCCAAAGGCAATTCTGAGGAGGTAACTATATGACCGTGCAAACCCAAACGCTACGCACCATTGCCGGAGTTATCAACAGTGTTGAAACCTTAGAGGGCGCAGGATTTCGAGTGCGCCGCCCCTTTCCCAAAAGCAGCTTCTCGGAATTTGACCCCTTTCTCTTGCTAGACGAACTTGGGCCAATGGACTTGGGGCCAGGGCAGGCCAAGGGCGCACCCGACCATCCCCACCGTGGGTTTGAAACCGTTAGCTACGTCCTTGCCGGACGCCTGGAGCACAAAGACTCTGAGGGCCATGCTGGGCTGCTAAATCCGGGCGATGTGCAGTGGATGACGGCAGGGGCCGGGGTGGTGCATTCTGAAATGCCAGAGGCGGAGTTTACCCGCACGGGTGGACGGC
>JACVRP010000631.1 GCA_014534385.1 Cyanobacteria bacterium Co-bin13 | reverse complement strand
GCTGAAGATCCGATCGAGCACCAGACCGACCAGACCAATCACCAAAATGGCGGTGATAATGCTGGTGATCTTGAGGTTGTTCCACTCGTTCCACACGAAGTAGCCAATGCCGGAACCGCCTACCAGGATTTCAGCGGCGACAATCACCAGCCAGGCAATGCCGATGCTGATGCGCAGACCTGACACGATGTAGGGCGCAGCAGCAGGCAGAATTACCTTGAACAGAGTGCGCCAGCGTGAAGCCCCCAGGGTGCGAGCCACATCCAGATAGGAGTGATCAACGTTGCTAACGCCAAACTTGGTGTTGATTAGCGTGGGCCAAATGCTGGTGATGGCGATGACAAACAGCGCTGTGTTCTCTGAGTTTTTCAGCAGACCCAAACCCAGCGGCAGCCAGGCTAGGGGCGACACTGGCTTGAGGATCTGGATAAAGGGATCTACGGCGCGGGAAGCCACTTCGGAGAGACCGATGAGAATGCCCAGGGGAATTGCGATCGCGCTGCCGATTGCAAACCCTAACAGCACCCGCCGCAGGCTGGTCAGCAGCAGCCAACCAATACCTTTGTCGTTAGGGCCGTAGTCAAAGAACGGGTCAGAGATCCACCACCAGAAGTCTTTAAGGGTTTCGCTTGCCGAAGGCATTAGGGGAGAGAACATCTCCATCCTGGCTCCGATTTCCCAGAAAAGCAGCACCGCTCCCAGGATTAGCAGAAACAGCAGAAATGCCTTCTGATTGGTGTTGAGTGAAAATGGTTTCGTCACCGGGACCGTGGTTGGGAGGGCCGAAGGGGCCATGGTATACCTCCTAAACCTTGTACTGCTTGATTTGCTCATCGACGTACTTGGCCGGATCTGCTGGATCAAACGTGTCGAACTTGAGGTTTTCCGTTCGCTCCTTCTCGGCAGGGGGCGTTTGACCCAGTTCCGTTTGCAGCTCAGCCGCCAGGTCGGTGAGGAAAATATCTTGGGCGATCTGCTCGTAGTTGGCCTTGTCGGTGGGCATCAGCTCCCAGCGCACGAGTTGAGAGGAGATCCACTTAGCAAAGCTCTTCCAGGGGTAGGGGTCGAAGCCGATGCGGTCGGGCACGTTTTGGGTATTGCCCAGGCCATCTTCAAACTCCCCGGTCAGCACCGCTTCGATTACAGGCAAGGGCTGGTTGAGGTATTGCCGCTCGATCAGGGCAGCGGCAATTTCTTTGCGGTTTGCGGCATCGTTAGCATAGCCAGCAGCATCAACGATGGCCTTGTTGACTGCGCGGAAGGTGTTGGGATTTTCGTCGATCCAGCTTTGGCTGGCGGCAAAGGCACAGCAGGGGTGGCCGTCCCACAGTTCCTTAGTCAGCATGTGGATATAGCCGACCTGCTCGTACACGGCCCGCTGGTTGAACGGATCGGGCATCAGCATGGCGTCGATTTCGCCTGCGGTCATCTTGGCGACGCTGTCCGGGGGCGGTACGGCCACAATCTGCACGTCCGTATCGGGATTGAGGCCGCCAGTGGCCAGGTAGTAGCGAATCAGCAGGTTGTGCATCGAGTAGGGGAAAGGCACCCCAATCTTGAAGCCCCGGAAATCTTCTGGCCCCTGCACG
>JACVRP010000556.1 GCA_014534385.1 Cyanobacteria bacterium Co-bin13 | reverse complement strand
GCTTACTCAAACAGATACTATCAAAACACGGTTTATGCCCTCTTTAGCGGAGGGATGGCCGAACCTAGCAGCCAAATGTCCATTATGGCAAACCCCTTTGCCAACCTACGTCCTTAGCCGGGGACAATTTTTGAGGAACTAAACCAGATAGCTGCTGCAGGCTGTTCCTGGCAGCTCACTTCACTTGCCTCGGAACTGTTTTCTAGTTCGCTTTGGTCATGCCCTTGATCCGCCAATCTCCATCTTGGCGAATCAGCTCGTACTGCATGTTAAGGGTGTCTTGGTAGGAGGCAGAGTCGTTTTCAATGCCCAACTCGAAATAGCGGCCTGTTTCAGTCACGGTAGCCGTAGCCCGTAGGGCATCTGCAGACGGGTCTCGCGGCTCTACGGATTTCACTTCAACCGTATGCTCATACTCCCAGTACCAGTTTGACTGCCTCGCTTCTCTGGCCCGGCGCTCCCATTGAGTTAGGGCGGGGTCAGCCAGGGCCGTTCTTAGGCCGTCAGCCTGATGTTCAGACCCTAGAGCCTCCCGCTTGGCCGTCAGCCAATTTTCAATGGCCCGCTCAGCAATTTCCTCAACCCCGATTTGCTCAGCCTCACTGGGCGCAGGTGGAATCTCAATAGCGGGTTGGGCCACACTAATGGCTAAGGGCTGCCCCTCCACTTTCGGCCCCCCAAAGATGTCAGCCACCAGGCTAAAGGCACGGGTTGTTAAGAAGCCCAGTGCCCCCATGCCCAACAGCCCTGCCAAAAACAGCAGAGCCAGCCGATCCCAGCGAGGAGCACGAGCACTAGGCTGGCGTCGCTCCTCCTCCCTTGGTGGTGGAGGGCTTATTGTCCCCGCAGGCTTGACAGCAGCAGGCTGCCTACGACCATTGTGGCCGTTGTGTTCGGTTTGCGGGGTCGGACCTTTGAAGCTAGAGGGAGCTTCTAAGCGGCCCTCAGGGGAGAGTTGAGCCACTCGCTCAGCGATGGAGAGGGCCGCAGCGGGATCTTCTCCTACTGCTGGCGTCGGCAACGGCTGTTCTACCGTGCGCCCTAAACCGGCAAAGGGGTTTTCAAATTTTCGGCCTGGGTCTGCTCTCAGGCCAGGACTGGCGGGCTGACGTGACCGCGTTGGGGATTCTTGAGCCAGGGCTGGGGTGGGCTCAGCGGCGGCTTTAGTCTGCTGCCGCCACTGGGTAAAGGAGGCTGGTGAGCTGCTGAGGCTATCAGCGGGCATAGCCTCTAGATAAGCCTGCACCTGGGGATCTGCGAAGTACTCCTTGAGCGTTGTCTGCTGCTCCCGCAGATCTCGGAAATGGGGAAAAACCTCATCCTTGAGCCAGCGCTCCGCATATAGGCAGAGGCCAGGCAGCAGATCGGGCGCTGCCTGGGAATGCTCGCGAATAAACGCCAGCGGCTCGTACTCCTGACTTAGTTCTAAGGCCTGGCTGGCTTCCTGGGTTTGCCCCAGCAGCAGAGCACACACGGCCTGCTCAAGGTGCACATCCTGCTGGGCCGCGACCCGCATGAGGAGCTGTTTAGCCCGCCGCACTAGAGCGGGTTGATGCCGGGCAAAGCCTCGGGCCAGCAGGGCGTACACCGTCAGATAGGTGGCCACGGCAGAGGGGCGACGGGCCTCTGCTTCAAACAGTTCCTGCTGTTCAGCGGCGGTCAAGTAGTCGCGCAGCTGTTGAATGAAGCGCAAAAAGTCGTCGATCGTTAAGCCAGATAGGTCATCGTCGGTCCCTTCAATTCCGCCTCGATCCTGCAGCATGTTCTGCAGCAGCTTGATGCCCTGCCGCCGCTCCCGTGGCTGGTCCAGGGGGCGAGCCAGCAGCTCCAGAACGCGGTAGGGCCGCAGCTTGTAAAGCTCAGTCTGAATGTCTGCTCGGATGACAGGAAAGAGATTTTCTCGCACCAACAGCTCATGGCCCGTTTCGAGAGATTCAGCGGCGATTTCGTATTGGCGCTGCTGCCACTGCTCCCGACCTAGCTCCAGGCAGGCTAGTGCTAGCGTCAAAACCGTATCGGCTAAAGCGGCCTTAGGGTCGCCGAGCTGGCTCTCTAAGTGTCGGGAGCCGCTGGACAGGTAGGGCCGCCCCAGGCGGATAACCAGTTCGTACTCTCCAAGCTCTAGCAAGATCAGCAGAGCTCCAACGAACTGGCCGTCGTCGATTTCGATGGTGGGGGTGTAGGGAGCCTCGGGAACAGCCGGGTCTGAGGCCAGGGAGCGCAGCGCCTCTTCGCCCACATCGACACCGACCTCAGCTGAGCGGGACTGAGGTTCAGAAAGCGGCTCTGGATCTTCTGGGGCATAGGCTTTGGCCAGGAACTTACTGTCGTAGTCCTTCCGGGAATCGGCCTGGGACAGCACCTCATAGGCTTCATCAATCAGCTGCTTGCGAGCATCGATGGCAATTTCGGAATACTCTCTACGGGGCAGCTGCAG
>JACVRP010000210.1 GCA_014534385.1 Cyanobacteria bacterium Co-bin13 | reverse complement strand
GTGGAGATGACGCCTGCTGCGGTGGATCTGATTCGCCTGTTGAAAGAAACCCATGGGCCGCTGATGTTTCATCAGTCGGGGGGCTGCTGCGACGGCAGTGCGCCGATGTGCTTCCCTGACGGGGAGTTTATGGTGGGCGATCAGGATGTGCTGCTGGGTGAGCTAGAGGGCTGCCCCTTTTACATTGGGGCGCAGCAGTACCAGTACTGGAAGCATACTCAGCTAATTTTAGATGTGGCCCCTGGCCCTGGTGGCGGTGACTTTTCGCTAGAAGGGCCAGACGGGTCGCGCTTCATCACGCGCTCTCGCCTGTTTACAGATGAGGAGTGGGCTGTGCTGGAGCGGGAATTGGGTCTTTGAGACGAGAAAGCTTGCCTGCGGTTACAGGCGCTCTAGGCCCAAAATTAGGCCGTGGCAGACGCGGGTGAGAAAGTCGAGGTCGAGGGTCTCGATGCGATCGCTACTCTGGTGATAGTGCGGACTCCTCAAATCTGCTGTATCAGTGACCATGACTGCTGGGTAGCCCAAGTCCCAAAAAGGAGCATGATCGCTGCGGCGAGTGTCGGGCAGAATCTGCCCCCGGCGGATCATGGGCAGCCACTGGCAAGGGGCTCCGGCTTTGCGAAAAGCACGCTGTAGTCGCACCAGGTCAGGCACCGTTTGCCAGTGACCAATCAGAGCAATAAAGTCGCCCCGGTCAGGATAAATCGCTTCTAAGAACTTTGCGGGATACTTTTGACTGTTGGGGGCAGCGTTGCAGTAGCCCAACATTTCTAGAGAGAGCATTAGCCGCAGACGAGTGCCCTGCTGCTTCAAGCTGGCGGCGTAAGCTCGGCTACCGGCCAGCCCGTACTCCTCTAGGTCAAAGGCGACCAGGTGCAGGGGCGAACGGGGTGGGTGAGCTGTGAAGTGGCGGGCCAACTCTAGCAGAACGGCTAATCCACTAGCATTGTCGTCGGCACCGGGAGAACCGGGGACAGTGTCGTAGTGCGCGCCAACGAGGATTGGCAGACGGCTGGTGCGGCGACCCGGAATCTTAAAAACCCAGTTGCTGTGGGATTGGTTGCGGACGGTGAAGCCTTGGGCCTCAACCTCTCCAAACTCCGACAAGACTTGGCGGATGTACTGCTGGACATAAAAATGGCCCTCGCTGGCGAAGTAGGGGTTGCGATCGCGCACCAGATGCGGAAGGTGCTGGTTGAGGTGGGCCTGGAGTACGTCGAACATCCCCTATAGCGCTGAAAATTACAAACTCTTTAGCATTTCCCTCTTAGGAGAAACGTTGCCAGCAGCCGAGCTTGGCAGCAAATTGTTGTTTATAGATGACAATTTTGTCTAAAAGCCGTGATCAGCTTAGGTGTAGGCAGAAAAGACCTAGTATTGAAGGCTTTTCGCCTGATTTTGTGGAAATTCTTGCGCTGCTTGAGAGCTGTCTTAGCTAAAAATGCATAGGGGTCGTGCCTTTGTCAACCAACGTGCTAGGGATCACAAATGCAGGATCAGGGCTTATATTAGAAATTCTGCTTTTGTCTGTTAAGCAGAATACAGAATCATGACCAGAGCAGCTTATCTGATTGTTGGTTTGTTCTGCAAACTGATCTGGCTAGTTTCCATAAATCGCCTCAACGGACGATGTCCTCTGAAAAATAGATGTTTTATGTTCAGATGTCAAAGTCTCGCGATTTCTGTAAATCGACCGCTGGCATAGGGGCTTCGGGCGGCTGGTCTTTCTAGACCTGTTTTGGCTGCAGTCTCCTCTGTGCGTTGCTTTCAACATAAGGTCTATGGATTTTCTTGGGCTTTTTTGGGTTGCATCCTTTCTAAATAACGATTTTGCCGCACTGTCTACTGCCGCACTGTCTACTATCACTTGGCCAGAAGCTCGGTTAAATCACCCAGCTAATACGGCATCTTCAACGGGCTCGGTTGCCTACATCGCTACAGCTCAGGCAATGGCTAGCAGCTCTCTTCTAGAAATTCAGCGCTCACGGCTTCAATCTAGCGCACAGGCTTTTATCCCACCCGAATCCTTAGGGTTTCTAGTGGCTTCTAATTACGTTCCTCTGTTTCTATCATTGCCGTTGCAGGAGCCGCTACAGCTGTCTGGAGCGCTTCCTGGCAGAGAAACGTTTACTCTGTCCCGGCTGCTAGAAGATATTGCGAGTTGGCCTGACTCTGAGTTTTTAGATGAGGCGTGGGCAGAGCCATCTTTGCCCGACTTGAGGGATCTGCCGATGGGCCTGCTGCCCAGCGCTGACCCCTCCGACCCACGAGAAATCGCGCTAAGCTCCCAGCTGCCTTTGCTTTCGGAAGATGTGCTGGACTGGAGCATCTGGAACTCGGTAGCCAACGTCTCGGTCATCAAGGTCGGTCCCGAAATAGAGGCGGAGGCTGAAATTGCCTTTCTAAAAACAGGCAATCAGTGTTTAGCGCTTTCCTCAGCGCTGGAGCGCGAAATTGGTGAAGCTACCGCGACCTCCGAAAAACCGCGCTACCAAATTTGGATTCACGATACTCCGGTGGGAGAAGTGAAGTCGGCTGAGACGGCCTATCAGATAGCCACCAAGCTCAGACGGCTGCTACAGGTGGATAGCCTGCAGCCCTCCCGCCTCAAGCCTCTGCTGGGGCATTCCTTTGCAGCGGGCGGACACGACAGCGAAATTCTGTTCGTGGTGGATCAGTCAATGCTGCCAGACACCGCCGCAAACCCGGCCCTGGTAGCCTCTCAGTGGATCAACAATCTGCGAGTTGCCTTTGGGGAAGACCCGCTAGAGCCGGTAGATGTGCAGATGATTGCCTATGGTTTGCGGGAAACCAACCGACGTATCCAGGGTACGGCATCCTGGTACGGCCCTTATTTTCATGGTCGAAAAACTGCGACTGGCGAGATTTTCAACCAGCATGAGTTGACCGCAGCCCATCCGTCTCTGCCGTTTGGGACGTACCTAAAGGTGCGGAACCGGGCAAATAATAGGAGTATTGTGGTGCGGGTCAATGATCGGGGGCCTTACGTGGGGGAGCGCTCGCTGGATCTGTCCTACGCGGCTGCCCAATGTTTGGGCAGTGAGCGGGTTGGCGTCATTCCCTACGAGGCAACTATCTTAAAGCCAGGAATACCGGCTCAATGGGATAGTGCTTTAGTGGCGGGCCTAACCCCGTAGGGACAGCTGCAGGCAGCGAATGGCCTCTAGCATGCCTCTGGCTTTGTTAAGGGTTTCCTGGTACTCCTTTTCGGGAACGGAGTCGGCGACAAGTCCGGCTCCGGCCTGAACGCTGACCTGACGGCTGCCGTCGGCTTCCTGGCGAACCACCATCGTGCGAATTGCGATCGCAGTATTTAGCTGTCCTTCAAAGTCGTAGTAGCCGTAAACGCCAGAGTAAGGACCCCGCCGGCAGGGCTCTAGCTCGTGAATAATCTGCATGGCCCGGATCTTGGGAGCCCCGCTAACGGTTCCCGCTGGAAAACAAGCTTTGAGCAAGTCCCAGGCATTTTTTTCAGGATCGAGTTCGCCGACCACATTACTAACGATGTGCATGACGTGGGAGTAGCGCTCAATCACCATGAGCTCATTGACCTTAACCGAGCCGCTGAGGCAGACTCGCCCCAGGTCGTTGCGGCCCAGGTCTACCAGCATGACGTGCTCAGCAATTTCCTTAGGGTCCTGCAGCAAATCCTGCTCATAGGCTACATCCTCCGGGTTGGTCTTGCCCCGAGGTCGGGTGCCCGCAATTGGGCGCACCGTAGCTAGCTTGGGTGAGTCAGGCATTGCCCCGTGGGTAGCCTTAACCATCACCTCTGGACTGGAGCCAATAATTTGCCAGTCTTTGAAGTGGAAGTAGGCCATGTAGGGGGAAGGGTTGATCAGCCGCAGAGAGCGGTACAGATCAAACGGATCGCCGCTGTAGGGAGTAGACAGGCGCTGGGAAATAACGACCTGAAAAATATCGCCAGCTCGAATATGGTCTTTGGCTTTTTCTACGCTGGCGCAAAATTCCTCGGGGCTACGGTTGCTGGTGTACTGCAGCGGAGCCGTTTGAGTGCTGCCTGGCGATGTCCAAGACAGCAGCGCATTTTTCTCTGGCAGGGACGAGCCGAGCTGAGCAACCATCTGGCGAACGCGATCGCACGCCTCCTCATAGGCCGCCCTCAGGTCTCGCTCTGGCTGCCGTAAGTCAGCATAGGCAACCGCCCAGACCTTGCGCTGCACCTGATCAAAAATGAGCAGACTGTCCATCTGCATCCAGATGCCGTCTGGCAGATCTCCGGCACTTGGGGAATGAACGGGCACTGTAGGCTCAATCCAGCGAATCAGCTCATACCCCCAGAAGCCGAACAAGCCCCCAATTCCCGCTGGCAGCTCCGGCAGCTTAACTGGGTGATAGGGAGCCAGGCACTGGCAGAGAATATCAAACGGGTTGCCGCAGAACAGCTCAACCGACCCATCCCGGTGGGTCTGGGTGGTTTTATCGCCGCAGCTTTCCAGCACCCAGAGCGGATCGCAGCCCAGCAGGCTGTAGCGACCTAGCGTCTCTCCCCCCTCGATCGACTCCAGCAAAAAGCTGTAGGGCTGCCCAGCACAAACCTTATACCAGGCAGAAACGGGCGTATCGAGATCCGCTACCCACTCCTGATAAACCGGCACAAAGTTTCCCTGCTGGGCACAGGCTTGAAATTGGTCGAAGGCTGGAAAAATCATGATTCCTATTCTAAGGGGAGAGATGACAGAAGGGGCACAGCTTATGCCATGCCCCTTCTATTCTTCAAGAAGATGAATTTAATAGATCTATCAAGCTGCTAGGACTAGACCTCGTAAGGGGTTTTGCCACTGAACTTGACAGTTGCAGGGTCGGGATTGGAACCGATGTTGCGACCGATGCTGTTGACTGCGCTGCGGCCCTCGTTCACCTTTTCAGGGAAAACGCCATCGGCGGGATGCAGATACTGAATCTCACCGTTAGGGAAAATGCGGTAGATCTTGTAGTTCTCCATCCTGGGCTTGTACTTGGTGCGCAGCTGCCGGGTTAGGGCAATGCACTGCTCCTTACGAGCAAAGTACAGCAGGTTATCGCCTTCATGCATAATGGCGGCACCGCCAGTCGGCATTTCAAACACTTGCTCTTTGGGGCTAGTCCAGGTAATAGCGTATTTTTCTTCAACGGCAGCCTTAGTAAGCAGGCCACCCGTATTGCCACCGAAAAAAGGAGTTTGTCCAGTTAGAGTTTCAGGCATGGATTTGCTATCTCTCAACCTTTTGTTCGGAATCCTATCATCGCGAGATAGCGCGTTTATCGGGATTGTGAGGAAGTGTAACAGTTCTTCAGAACTGGACTGGGCTGGAGGGGTGAAGTGGATCCAGATGGGTGGGTAGGAGGTGGGGGGGTAGGGGGTGGATGAGTGAATGGGTGAGGAGCAGGCTAGGCCAAAACAGAGCGCAGAAACTTCCCCCTCCACCCCTTACTCCCTATCCACCCACCCCTTACTTCCTCAATCGTCCAGTAAAACCGACTTCTGCGCCTTAGCAGAGCGCCGCGACCCGGTTCGGGAACTGGCGGTCTTAGCGGGGCGGCGGGGCGGCTCAAGACCCCCTTGGGCAATGGGTATCGTGAAGTGGAACTGGCTGCCCTGATCCTTTCCGGCCGAGGTGGCCCAGATCTGTCCGCCGATGCCTTCGACGATCTGACGGCACATGGCTAGGCCTAAGCCCGTGCCGCCGGTAGTGCGGCGCAGGGCACCTTCTTCCTGGTAGAAGCGATCAAAGACAATCTCTAGCCGATCGGGCTCGATGCCCCGCCCGGTGTCGGTGACAATGACCTCCATCATTTGGTCATTGAAACGCCGGGCCTCGATGGTGATGGTATCGCTGGCGCTGGTAAATTTGCAGGCATTGTCTAGGAGTTTGACCAGCACTTCTACCAGCCATTCTCCATCGGCCCGTACTAGGGGCGCTTTGCTGGGGATTTTGATCTTGAGGGTAGCGCAGGGGGTGTTGCTTTGGCGAGCCTGGACGCTGCTTAGGGCCAGGTCCACACATTCCTGCAGCGACAAAGATTCCAGGTTCCACTCAATCCGACCACTCTCTAGGCGTGACAGGGTGAGGAAATCCTGCACCAGTTTCCGCATCCGTTCGGCATCTTCTAGGGCTGCCTGCAGCATGACCTGGCGCAGCTCTAGTGGCATATCGGGCTCGCTGGCCAGGCTCTCCAGGCAAACTTGAATGGTAGAGAGGGGCGTTCTAAGCTCGTGGCCGGTGATGGCAATCAGATTGCTGCGGGTGCGATCGAGCGCTTCGAGCTGGCCATTGAGATCTTGCAGGTTGGCGTAGGCGTCTGCCTGGATCAGGGCCACGCTGAGCTGGGCTGCGATCGCATCTACCAGTGCCTTATCATCCTCGCTCCAGTGGTAGGGCGTGGACTGGCAGTGGTGCAGCTCAATCATCCCCAGCAGCCGCTTCTGATAGATCAGCGGCACCAGCATCCAGGATTGGATGCCCCATTGTTCTACCAACGGCATGACGGCATCGATCTCTTGCCGGTAGGGAGAATCTTGGGCCTGGGTATCTTCAATCGACACCGGTTCTTGAGCATCTTTGACATACTCAAACAGTGGATTATTTGTCAGCGGCCAGGTCTGATCCATCAGCGAGGGCACTGAGGGCTTGAGGTGCTGGTTGTGAATAACCACCTCCCGCGTCCCAGGACTGTAGGGGTAGATCAGACAGCGACAAACCTCGAGCGCCTGCCCCAGCTCCCGCACCGCAATCTGAAAAATCTCCTCCGGATCCAGAGACTGCCGAATTGC
>JACVRP010000177.1 GCA_014534385.1 Cyanobacteria bacterium Co-bin13 | reverse complement strand
GATTCCGACTAAGAATAGTTACCTAGTCTGAAAGTAGTGCAGAGGTTTAAAGGCAGTGATTAGAGTAGCAATTAACGGGTTTGGGCGTATCGGTCGAAACTTCCTCCGCTGCTGGCTGACCAGAGAAAACAGTCAGCTTGACATCGTCGCCATCAACGATACTTCCGATCCCCAAACGAATTCCCATCTCCTTAGGTACGATTCCATGCTGGGCCGTCTGGATGCGGACATCCAGGCTGAGGAAGATGCCATTGTTGTCAACGGCAAAACCATCAAATGCTACTCTGACCGCAACCCCAATAATCTGCCTTGGGCTGCCTGGGATGTCGACCTGGTGATCGAATCGACCGGCGTTTTTGTCAGTGAAGAAGGGGCGGCTCGCCACATTGAAGCCGGGGCGAAAAAGGTTTTGATTACTGCTCCGGGCAAAGGTGGCGGCATCGGCACCTATGTCATGGGCGTTAACCACGAAGACTACACCCACGATAAGGAGCGAGTAGTCAGCAACGCTAGCTGCACTACTAACTGTCTGGCTCCTGTGGTCAAGGTGCTGCACCAAAACTTTGGCATCATCAAAGGCACCATGACGACGACCCACAGCTACACCGGCGACCAGCGCCTGCTAGACGCTAGCCACCGCGACCTGCGGCGGGCTCGGGCAGCTGCGCTCAACATTGTCCCCACCACGACCGGGGCAGCTAAAGCGGTGTCTCTGGTCATCCCTGAGATGGCCGGCAAGCTCAACGGGATTGCCCTGCGGGTGCCCACGCCCAACGTTTCCGTGGTTGACCTGGTGGTTCAAGTTGAGAAGCCTGCAATCGGAGATCAGGTTAACGAAGTTCTCAAGGCTGCTGCACACGGCCCCATGAAGGGCATCCTGGGCTATACCGACTTGCCTCTAGTTTCGATTGACTACCGCAAGACCGATGAGTCTTCGATTGTCGATGCTAGCCTGACGATGGTCATGGGCGGCGACATGGTGAAGGTTGTAGCCTGGTACGACAACGAGTGGGGCTACAGCCAGCGCGTGGTTGACCTAGCTGAACTGGTCGCTGCTAAGTGGCAGTAAGGCCCGCTGGGCTAGCTGATAAAGCCAGCTTTTAGTTCTCCAAGCTTTTAGTTCTTAAGAGGGGCACCGGTTCGGTGCTCCTCTTTTTCTCGCGAGAGGTCGATTTAAGATGACCTCGCCTGGGGGAGCTGCCGCCAGTCAGGGCTGGGAGGCTGCGATCGCAAAGATAATTTGCCAACCTCCGCAGTCGCGTGAAATAATAAGAGATTGTGTCTTCATTTTCCGCTTAGTGTCGCAGGTTACCTGTCATGGCTAAAGGCGTTCGCATTGTTATTACGCTAGAGTGCACCGAGTGCCGGACCAATCCGGACAAGCGCACCCCTGGTGTATCTCGGTACACCACTCAAAAGAACCGTCGCAATACGACGGCCCGCATGGAGCTGAATAAATTCTGCCCCCACTGCAACAAGCACACTGTCCACAAAGAAATTAAGTAACTGCATTTAGGACTATGGCCTACTTCCGTCGTCGTGTATCCCCCATCAAACCCGATGAACTGATCGACTACAAAGATGTCGATTTGCTGCGTAAGTTCATCACTGAGCGGGGCAAGATTCTCCCCCGCCGCATTACCGGGTTGACCGCTAAGCAGCAGCGAGACCTGACCACCGCCATTAAACGAGCTCGAATTTTGGCTTTGCTTCCCTACGTGAACCGGGAAGGCTAAACTAAGCTGGAAGAGAGCAGAACTGGAATGCTGGGGTGGTTGATAAGGGAACATTAGTTGAGTTTAAGCAGCAGGGACAGCCCCGCTTGGGAGTCGTTGACCGTCCAGAGGGTAAAAAGAACTGGGTGGTCATTGATGAGCGCGGGCAATCGCACACGCTGCACCCGCGAGAGTTTACCTATCAGGTTAGTGATACGGCCTTTCACCCCTCTGATCTGCCCTCGTTTTTGCAAGCAGCAAAGGCTCACATTGACCCATCAAGCCTTGAGGTTGCCTGGGAACTGCTGAGTGAAGCCGGTGAGTCAACCGACCCGGCTTCTTTTGCGCTGCTGCTATTTTCGGAGCAGCAACCGCCCCAGTGCTACGCGGCCCATCGCCTGCTATCGGAAGACAAAATTTATTTCAAGCAAAAGGGCGATCGCTACGAGCCCCGCCCCAGCACTCAGGTAGAAGAGCTGCTGCACCAGATCGAGAAACAGGCCCAGCGTCAGCAGGAGTGGCAAGCCTTTTTAGATAAAGTGCGCTCCGGATTGCAGGGAGACTCGATAGAGTGGAGTAAGACTGATCGGCCTCGCCTAGAAGCAATTGAAAAACTAGCTGCCTTTGGGGATGAGGCCAATCAGCGGGCGCTGGCGGTAGAAACGCTAACGGCTCTGGATCAAGACCCGACTCAGACAGGGGCTTTTGACCTGCTAGTAAAGCTGGGTTTGTGGTCCCTTCATGAGAACCTATCGTTGCGCCGCAGCCAAATCCCCACGCAGTTTCCTGAGGATCTTCTGGTCATGGCGCAGCATCGAATTGCCAATCCTCCCCCCGATCCCCACACCGAACGCCTCGATCTAACCCACCTTAAGGTCTACACAGTAGACGATGAGAGCACCCGCGAAATCGACGATGGCCTCAGCGGCGAATTGCTGGAAGATGGGCGACACCGGCTGTGGATTCATATTGCCGATCCTACCCGCTGGGTAGAGCCAGGTGATGAGCTTGATTTAGAAGCCCGGCGGCGCTGCACTACCGTGTATCTGCCCACCGGCATGATTCCCATGTTTCCCCTCGATCTAGCCACTGGGCCGATGAGCCTGGTGCAGGGAAGAACCTGCTGTGCCCTAAGCTTTGGGGTGATCTTAGATGAGAGCGGCGACATTGAGGAGTACAGCATTCACGCCAGCGTCATTCGACCCACCTATCGACTGACCTACGAGGACGTGGATGAGATGCTGGATCTGGGCATTCAGGCGGAGCCGGAGCTGAATGCGATCGCACATTGGTCCCAGGTTAGAATGCGCTGGCGCGAAACCCAAGGCGCTATCAGCATCCACATGCCCGAGTCTTCAATCAAGGTCTCCGAGGCCGAAGACGACATCGTCATCGATATTCTCGAAGACTCAACCGCCCGCCAAATGGTGGCAGAAATGATGATTTTGGCTGGAGAAGTGGCAGCCCGCTATGGCCAGGAGCATAATCTAGCCATTCCCTTCCGCAGCCAGCCCCAGCCCGAACTGCCCACCGATGAAGAGCTCATTCAGCTGCCTATGGGCTGGGTGCGCGACTGCGCCATTCGCCGCTGCATGACCCGCAGTGAAATGGGAATTGTGCCCAGCCGCCACGCCACGCTGGGGCTGGAGAGCTATAGCCAGGTTACCTCCCCCATCCGCCGTTACACTGACCTGCTGGCCCACTTTCAGCTCAAGGCCCATCTGCGCGGCGACCCCCTGCCCTTCTCCTCCTCAGAAATGACGGAGTTGACCCAGGGGGCCAGCAACGCCGCCTACGAAGCCACCCTGGTAGAGCGCCAGACCAAACGCTACTGGGCCCTGGAATTTCTGCGGCGCAACCAGGACCAGACCTGGAACGCCATGATGCTGCGCTGGCTGCGGGAAGACGACGGTCTAGGGCTAATCATCTTAGAGGATCTGGGCCTGGAGTTAGCTATGCGCTTCAATCGAGATGTGGCGTTGGGCGAGCGCTTGCAGGTTCGAGTCAGCCATGCCAACCCTCGTCAAGACGTGATTCGTTTTGACGAAGTGGCGATGGAAGCCGCAGAGACTTCCGTTGCTTAGGGGATGCTTGAGAAGTGCCATAGCTTATAGCGCTTCTTAGTCTGTTGAGGTACGAGATGCTCGTGCCAGATCCCCCCGAACTTTCGAAGGATAGCTCTCCTAGTAATCCCCCTTGATAAGCGAGATTAGGGGATCTTTGCCAAGCGAGCGGGCTGAAGAGAACTGCTCAAATACTCTCTTAAATCCCTACTGCTTCTAACCCTGCTGCTTCTAAAAGGTTTTACCGACCCCTCACGAAAGTTGGGCTTATTGACACGTTGTTGACAGTCACTCAGCGCTTGTTTTTGCCTTAACCTGCCATCTGGTCACGCCAACCTCTTACTCAGGTTAGGTGGAGAAGAATTTGGTCGGTTGCAGAATAAGGGTAATCAAAGTTTTCGGTCGGATGATACTGTAGCCCAGCTCAATGCGTACTGCTTAACCTTAATCCTTAACTCTGGACGGTTAACAGACGCTGCTTCTATTTGAAGTCACTTTTGCTTAATTAAAGGTCTGAAAAGAAGTGCAGCTACACCTTGCAGCAGTTGGCGAGAGGTGTCGTGTATGTGTGTTTGGCTACCTCATTTCGACTGCAGTTTAAGCATCCATCGGATTTATTCTCACCAAGGAGCAATTGAAGTGGTTACTACCCTAAACGATGCCAAGCGACTAGCCATCGGCGAAAAGCTGGCTGACATGCAAGCATTCCAAAATCTAATTATCTCAAACGAGCAGAAATTAATGATGGAATGCCCCGACCAGGATGTGCGGGAGCGCCTGCAAAATATGCTGGAAGACGACCAGAAGAACCTAGGGGTTCTAGAAACCGTCATCGTCCAGTATGGCGTTCAAGCTGAGCCTAGCCAAGCCACCCAAATGATGGTCGAGCAGATTCAGCAAATGATGGCGGGCAGTGAGCTGTCTTTCTACAAGAAGCTAGCTCAGCATGAGCTGATCAAGCATGGCCAGGTAATGAGCGGTCTGCTGGTGCACAAAGCAGGGCAAACCGTAGGCGCTGACATCGAAGTCGCGATCACTCCGCTGAACACGGTCAACTTTGAAAACCGGGCTCACCAGGAACAGCTCAAGGGCATGCTGGAGCTGGTTGGTGTGCGGGAACTGACCGGCCAAGATGCGGATCAGGGCCTCTGGGCGCGGGTACAGGATGCTGTCGCCGCTATCTCTGGCGTGGCCGGTAGCGTGGTTACCCAAAGCTCCGACAAGCAGGACATGAACATCCAGACGCTGATTCGTCTGGATCACAACAAGGCCAACACCATCTTCACCGAAATTGGTGCCACCAAAGATCCTCAGAAGCTGCAGGAGTACTTCGGTCAGCTGTATAAGGATCTGCTAGCCCACGCCAAGGCTGAAGAGGAAGTTGTCTACCCCCGAGTTCGCTCTTTCTACGGCGAAGACAACACCAAGGAGCTCTATGACGAGCAGGCCGAGATGGAGCAAATGCTGAATGAAATTCGGGCGATGAGTCCGTCTAATGCTGATGCCTTCCGCTCCCGCGTAGAAGACTTGATGGAAATTGTGGGCGACCACATCCGTCAGGAAGAAAGCACCATGTTTGCGGCCATCGATCGCAACTGCACCGATGAGCAAAAAGAGCAGATGGCGACTGAGTTTAAGTCGGCTAAGGCTCGGATCCAGCAGGAAATGGCGAACGCGCTGAAATAACAGTTGATTGGGCTATCGCCTGATTAATTAATGCCTGACATAGGGACGCGGTTAACCGCGTCCCTATGTTTTTTGGAGTTAGGCTTTGACGGCAAATCGGGCGTTTAAACCTGCGATCGCACAGTCAGCTGTCGTCGTCCAGCCGATGATGCCGCCTTGAGCCCGCACCATCTCCAGGGTGGCCTGCTTAAACTCCGGGAAATAGCTTTCGGTCGCGTCTTCTATCAGCAGACATTCATAGCCCCGGTCGTTAGCTTCGCGCATGGTTGTCTGGACACAGACCTCGGTGGTAACTCCGGCGATCAGCAGGTGGCTGACGTTGTAAGTTTTCAGCAGAAATTCCAGGTTGGTGTTGTAAAAAGCGCCTTTCCCCGGTTTGGGAATGACGGTTTCTCCTGGCAGGGGAGCCAGTTCGGGAATGATGCCGTTGCCCGGTTCGCCCAGCACCAGAATGCGGCCCATCGGCCCCGGATCGCCAATCTTGAGGCTAGCCTGACCGCGATCGCGTTTCGAGGGGGGACAGTCGGACAGGTCGCTCTGGTGGCCCTCAACGGTTTGAAAAATCGGTAGGCCCATTGCCCGAAAGGCATCCTGCAGACGCTTTACAGTCGGCACAATGGCCTGTAGCCGGGCCACGTCGTTGCCCAGGGCATCGCCAAAGCCCCCTGGCTCTAGAAAGTCTCGCTGCATGTCGATGATAATCAGCGCGATGCCGGTATCGGAGGGCAGCGGATAGTCGTAGGGTTGAGCGGTAATAGCTTTCATACTTAGTGCCCCGCCATCTTCTGGCCGATGACTTTGATATCAGCACTCTCAATAGGGCTTTCGTAGGCAAATTCCCCATCGCTGATAACGATCAGGCGGTCCGCTAAGGCCAGCAGTTCGTCTAGATCTTCACTCACCAGCAGTACGGCAACCCCGCGATTACGGGCTTCTACAATCGAGTTGTGAATGAAGTCTACCGCTGAAAAGTCAAGGCCAAAGCAGGGGTTAGCCGCAATCAGCAGCTTGACCGACTCTGAGGATAGCTCGCGGGCCAGCACCGTTCGCTGCACGTTACCGCCAGAGAGGTTGCCCACAGGCGTTTCGGGGGTGGGCGTTTTGACCGAGAAGCGGGTGATCAGCCCCTGGGCCGAATCGCGAATGGCTTTGAGCATGAGCCAGAGGTTCCATTTGGCCTGAGGGGCCCGATCAAAGGTCCGCAGGGCCATATTTTCAGCCACTGACATGGTGGGCACACAGGCGTTCTTAAGTGGCTCTTCGGGCAGGGCACAGACGCCGTGGCGGTACATCTCGGCTCGCGTTGCCCCATAGGGCGTGCCGTTGACCTGGATGGTGCCCTGGGTAGGCGGTCGCTGGCCTGCCAGGACTTCGACTAGCTCCCGTTGGCCGTTGCCAGAAACCCCAGCGATACCCACGATCTCACCGGAATGAACGGTCAGGTTAATGCCGTGAATGGCAGGCAGGCCGTTGTCTTTGTCGGCGTGCAGGTCTGTGACTGCTAGATCTGGCTGGCGGTTGTCAACCGCGATTTTGACAACTTCTTTGGCCTGGCGTTCTTCGCCCAGCATCATGTGGGCCATGTCTTCGATGGACAGGTCTTTGACCAGGCCGTGGCCGGCCTGCTTACCCTTCCGCAAAACCGTGACTTCGTCGGTAAAGGCAGTCACTTCCCGAAACTTATGGGTGATTAGCAGAACACTCAGATGCCCAGCAGTGACCTCCTGGCGAATCAGGCCCAGCACCTCGTCGGCCTCGTCGGGGGTCAGCACCGAAGTGGGCTCATCCAGAATTAAAATGCGGCTCTTGAGATAGAGCTGCTTGAGGATTTCTAGCTTTTGCTTTTGTCCGGCAGCGAGCTGGCCCACAGGCATTTTCAGGTCTACCCGAAAGGGCGAGCGCTCCATAAAGGCCTGGAGTTCTTCATACTCAGCCTTCCAGTTGATCATGGTGCCTGAGTCGTAGCGAGACAGCACCAGGTTCTCAGCCACGGTCATGGCAGGGACTGAGGTGAAGTGCTGATACACCATGCCGATGCCGCATTCGTGGGCGTCTTTGGGGCTTTTGATCTTGTGCGCCTGCTGATTGACCCAAATCTCGCCAGAGG
>JACVRP010000637.1 GCA_014534385.1 Cyanobacteria bacterium Co-bin13 | reverse complement strand
CGGGGCAGTCGGGATAGCCTTGCAGGTTAATGTGGGGGGCGGGCTGGCCGTAGCGGTCTTGCCAGGAGGGGCCAAACAGGGTGATGGTGGGGGTACCGAGGGCGGCGGCGATGCGGGCGGGGCCGGTGTCTCCGGCGACGACGCAGTCGGCTTGGGCAAAGAGGGCGGCGAGTTGGCGCAGGGAGCCACGGGGCCAGGGGCGGGCATTGGGTAGGGCGCGGGTGATGGCCTTGACCTGGTCAGGATTGCTGCCTTCGGGGATGATGAGGCTGGCGCTGTAGCGGTTTTGCAGTGCTTGACCTAGGGTGATGAAGTGGTCAACTGACCAGTGCTTGATGGACATCCCGGCGTCGGGGTAGAGGCAGATCAGCGGGCGGTAGGTTGCGCCGAGCTGGTTCTGGGCCTGGGTGAGTTCGGATTGGGTGAGGTGGATTTGGGGGTAACGGTAATGATGGGCGGTGGCTTCGTCGATGAGGTTCTCGCAGGTTAGGATTTGCAGGAAGCGATCGCAAACCAGCTGATCCCCCGGTGGGTTGCGCCACAGATTTGTTACCACTCGCCCTGCGCCGCTCTGCCGCACCAGATCGGCAATCCCCTCATAGCTCACGTCCGTCACAATCAGGTCGTAGGACGCTTGAGCGAGGTGCTGCTTGACGGACTGTCGCGCCGTGCCCTTAGGGATTTGGATAACTTCGTGAATCAGGGGATGGCAGCGCAGCAGTTCGCCCCCTGGCTCAAAGGTGAGAACGCTGAGCTGAGCTTGGGGATGGGAAGCGGCTAGAGCCTGCATCGCCGGGAGGGCGATTAGCGTATCCCCCAAGCCACCGAGGAGTTCTATAAATAGAATGCGCTGCATAAGTCTACACTTCGACAGGGAGGAAGTGGTGGGCGTCTTGGGTGCGATCGCGAATTGTTGTTGGCACTTCCTGGTGGTACGCCCCAGAGGGCAGAATGCCGCAGCCGCCGTACTTTGCCATCACCCGCTGCTGGGCCAGCACATCTTCACCACAGGTAGTAGGCGACACATCTTCCCAAAAGCCAAAGCCACCAATGCTGAGCAGCTTCTCTCGATCAAAGAGGACGCAGCCGCCCACCCAGGCGACTTTGTAAGGGCGAGGCTGGTCAGGGGTGAGGCCCAGCCGCTGCTGAATGTGCAGTGGGTTCGCAGCGTTGTGCAAGCGCCAGCGTTCCCACTGAGGTGTGTTGGGCTTGATCACTTCTGGCTCAACTGGGCCATTCCAAAACTGAAAGGGCCTTTGCTCGTGGGGGCGCACATCGTTGGCAAAGCTCAAGCCAATCAGAGGCATTCCCACCAGGCCGCAGTCCTCCTTTTGAATGGTCTGCACCAGGTTTGCAAGTGCCCAGGGTTCTAGCAGCACATCGTCATCAATAAATAAGACAGACGGGGCAGTGGCCTGTTGCAGGAGAAACTGGCGGTGTTCGGCCATGCCTTGGCGCGGCAGGTGCTTGAGAATTTGGACGGGGGTTTGGTGCGATCGCAACACCCTT
>JACVRP010000407.1 GCA_014534385.1 Cyanobacteria bacterium Co-bin13 | reverse complement strand
GGCCGATTCTCGTTACTCGGGGGTCGTGCTTGATCTTGAAGAGAATGCCGTCTTCGGTTTGGTTGTGCTGCTCTAGCTCGGCCTGTCGCTGGGCCGCATCGGTGCTCATCGTGCGAAACTTCCAGACCTGGAAGACTTTGCCGTGCAGGCCGATGCGCTCCTGCCGGAAAAAGACGGGACCAGGAGAATCGAGCCGGATTGCGATCGCAATCGCCAAAAACACAGGTGACAGCAGCAGCAGCCCAACAGCGGCCCCCACAAAATCCATCCAGCGCTTGCAGCGGTAGTCCCAGCCGCCCACCAAGGGCGCATCCAGCCGCAGCGTCGGAATGCCCGCCACCACTTCGGGCACGCCCCGACGGTAGAGCATCTCCCGGCTAGAGGGAATCAGCTGCATGGTAATGCCTGCCCGCCGCAGCTTCCAGTACAGGGCCGAAGCCAGATCCGCTGCTGGAATCTCCTCGACCAGCACCAGCTTTGCCCCCGATGCCAAAATTGCCTGATAGGTAGAGTTTGAGTTGGCCGTTGCCGCCAGGGCTGCCCCCACAATTGGGTAGCGGGATCGCTTTTCCAGCACTTCGGCCAAGCGCTTGAGACGACGGGCTGGTGCAATGACAAAAACCTTAGTGCGGGCGTAGGCCTGCTCAAAGGGACGCAGCAGCCCCGTCACCGTCAGCCGCGACAGGATAATCAGCGCCACGCTGCCCATCCAGGCCGAAAAGAATAGAGATCGCGGTGGGTCAAGCTTGGGGTCGTAAAAATAAATGGCTACCAGGGACAGCAGATAGACAATGCTAACCAGCTTGCCCGCCCTAACATAGTTTTTGACCTGGTTAATGGAGCCGTACAGCCCGTTTTGGGCAAACAGCAGCAGGGTGACGGCAATAAAGACCCAGAACAAACTGGGCAGGCTAAACCAGGTCCACCACACCAGCTGAGCCGGAATCGGTGAGAAAAATTGGTTGAGAAAGCGGGCAATTTGCCAGGCCAAAATCAAGGCCAAACTGTCGCTCAACACCAGCACCAGCGTTCGCTGCCCCTGCCAGGAGAGCACATCCTTGAGCCGCAGCGACCGGGGGGCGCGGATGTCTTGGCGGGCAGTAGCGGGTAGGGTAGGCTGTCGCTTCATGTAGGCGGGCGCAGCGTGATAACAATCCATAGGGGCAATGCAGCCGGTTTGCCGACTACGCTGGCATCAGGCTTAGTGTGCCGCAGTTGGGCTCAGAACCCATCACCGAAAGGTTTTTTAACTAAGCCTCGGCCCAGCCTGTGGCCCAGCAGCTGCCAGCCAAACAATAAGACAAAGGCCGGATTGTTAATCAGGTAGCGCCGCCACAGCCGCCCCGGCTCTTGACTAAAGCGGTAGAGCCACTCCAACCCCCAGCGCATCATCCAGCGCGGAGCCTGGGTAACTTCTCCGCTAAAAAAGCTAAAGGCGGCTCCCACACCGATCATGACGGCCTGGATCTGCCCCTGCTGGCGAGCCATCCACTGCTCCTGCTTGGGGCAGCCTAGCCCCACAAAAACCACCCGCGCCCCCGACTGGTGAATGCGATCGCAATCTGCCTGCTCCTCCTCAACCGAAAGCGGACGAAAGGGAGGTGAGTGACTACCTGCAATGATCAGGCGAGGATATCTGGTAGTCAGGTGCTGGGTCAGCTTTTGCAGCATCTCCGGGGTGCCGCCATAGAGGTAGATGGGTAGCCCCAGGCGGGCGGCGCGATTGCACCAGGCCAGCATTAAATCCGGCCCATAGACCCGCGTCTGGCTCGTACATCCCAGAAGCCGCAGCCCCAGCACCAGGGGCATACCGTCAGGGGTGACTAGCGCCGCACGACTCAGCACGTCTCGGTAGGCCCGGTTCCAGTAAGCCGTCATAACCACATGGACATTGGCGGCGACGATGTAGCAGGAGGTGGGGAGGGTGGCCCAATGGGTGATGCGATCGCACGCATCCTCGTAGCTAGTGCCGTCGATGCGCACGCCAACGATGGCTCTAGCAGGGCAGGGGGGCTGTACCACAGCAGGATCTTCGGATTCCATAGGGCAATCCTAACAGGGGAAATAGGGGGTTAATGGCCACAGACCGTTTGGTAGACCTTAAGGGTCTTTTCGGCTAGCTTAGGCCAGGTGAAGTGAGCTTCGACTTTAGCTTGCCCAGCTTGGCCCATGGCTGCAGCTTCTGTTGGGTGGTTGAGCAAGTAGAGGATGCGATCAGCAATTTCCCCAGGCTGCTGATCGACGAGAAACCCATCTTGCCCTTCGGTCACCACGTCGGCAATGGCAGGTATGCGCCCACCGATAACAGGCTTGCCCAAGCTCCAGGCTTCGGTGTAAACGCCGCCAAAGCTTTCTTGCATAGAGGGCACGCAGAGCAGGTCGCAGGCTGCGATCGCATCTGTCTTCTCCTGAAGACCCACTGAGCCCAGCCGATGAATTCGAGCATCCGTGCCGGACTCAAAGCTCTTTTCTGAACCGCCGACAGGAGGCCCGACAAAGACAAAATGCACATCAGGCAGTTTTTGCCAGACCAGAGGAGCAGCCGCTAAAACTGCCTGATGTCCTTTATAGGCGTAGTGTTGGCCTAGAAATAGAACCATTGCCCCCGACATACCGTGACGCTGCCGGAAGCCTAGCCCATCAGGGTGATCCGCCAGGATCGGGCCAATGCCAGTGACATGGATGCGATCCGGCTTGACACCCAAGTCTGTCAAAATTGCTTTCTCGCTCGGCGTCAGAGCAATGACGGCATCGGCCTGACAGTAAAGCTCAATGTAAGCCCGATAGCGCCAACCCACCCAGCGAGGATGGTGAACTGGCGTGAAAACAAAGGGTATATCCCGCTGACGAGCGGCTTGCCAAGAGGCGTGGGTTAATCCTTCTCGACCAATGCGGACGTTGTGGATTAGGTTTGCTGATTGGGCCAGGGGTTTGAGATGGGAGGCAATGATGCGGGCAAGGGGGGGCAGCGCCACCGCCATTAAGGGGTAGTAAAGTGGCAGCCAGGGCAGCATTTTGAGCTTTTCTCTCGGAGAAAAACCCATCCGATTCACAGGAATGCCGTTAATGACGTAATTGCGAGGCGCGGTGTGAGCCTTCAGCGTGGTTCCCAGTAGCCAATCTGTCCGGTTGCTGTCCCAAAAGCTGGCAACCTGAATGTGATGTCTCGTCTGCAGCTGCTGGGCCAGGAGGTGCTGATGCAGCTGCGCTCCCCCAATCGTCGGCGGGTACGTGGTCAGAGTGTAGAGAAAGTTCATTGCGATCGGTAGCTCAACTTCAGCCAGATCAGGCGAGGAATCCAACGAACCAGTTTCAAGCAGAGCAGTACTGTACCTTTGAGTTTGCCGTATTTCTCAGCGTTGTAGTGAAACTGAGTTGGCAAGAAGTAGAGGGATTTTTTATGTAAAAAAACGTCTTGAAAGGCTCTAATGGCTGGGGTTTTTCCTAAGTCTGTAAAATCTTCTAACTTAGATTTGATGATACCGGGATGGGTCACCCAGGCATCCCCCAGGATATAAGCCCTAAAACCAGAGCGGGTGGCTTTGAGGGTGTAGCTACTATCGCCATGGTAGTGGGGGAACCGAAGTGCGTCTGGGAACACAATGGTGTCTACCACGACTCGGGGAATGCAGACACAGTGACCGC
>JACVRP010000233.1 GCA_014534385.1 Cyanobacteria bacterium Co-bin13 | reverse complement strand
GAGGTTCAGCTACCGGCCCAGCGATCGCCGCTGCCCGCCGGATCAGAAGCGCTGCAGGAACTTTACCTGCTAGGCCACAACCAAACCGCCTGGGAACGTTGGCAGGTAGAATTTGACAACCACCAGGAAGCCACAGTGAGCGAGCAGTTCACCGATGGTCTAATGCGGCTGGGCGTAGGCGATAACCTAGACGGAATCTATATGGTGTCTAGCCTGTCCTGGCGGGACCACCCCGAAGACCAGGCCCAGTACCAAACGCTCAAAGACAACCCCGACTACTGGCAGGCACTATATCCTTTTCCTTTCGCAGACCTGATCCAGACCTGGTCGCTTGAGCGTCAGCTCAACCCCCTGTTGGTCACAGCCTTGATTCGTCAGGAGTCGCGCTTTGAGCCTAACATTCGCTCGGTGGTCGGGGCCGCTGGGCTCATGCAGGTAATGCCCGAAACCGCTGCCTGGATTCAGGACCAAGCAGGCATCCCCGATTACAACCTTGACAATCCCAACGACAATGTCAGCTTGGGCACCTGGTATCTTGACTACACTCACCGGGAATACGACAACCATTCGCTCTTTGCGGTAGCCAGCTATAACGCGGGGCCAGGCGCTGTAGCTGACTGGATCAGCCGGGGTGGCTTTGCCGATGCCGATGAGTTTGTTGAAAAAATTCCCTATCCGGAGACAAAGGGCTACGTCCACTCCGTTTTTGGGGGCTACTGGAATTATCTGCGGCTGTACAATCCGGAGGTGGCTGAGCAGGTCTCTCAGTATCAGTCGCGTAGCGCACGTACCTCTGCGGTTTCCCATTCGGCCGTTTCCCATTAGAATAAGCTCCGTCAGAGATCGTGGTTCCTCTGTGAAAGATTCAGTGAGGTAGTGTGGCCAAGTTAGCATCGACTCAGATTGAGCAGCTTCGAGAAATTGGCGCTTACCTGCGCCAGGTCCGTCAGCAGCAGGGTCGGGGGCTAGATGATATTGCCAACCAAATCTTCATTCGGCCTGCGTTGCTGCGGGCGGTTGAAGAGGGGCAGGACCAGCAGCTTCCCGAGCCCGTTTTTATCCAGGGTTTTATCCGACGTTATGCCGAAGCCCTTGGCCTCAACGGTGGCGAACTCTCCAAGGAATTTTCGGTCACTGCCACGCCCGCTGTGTCCGAACCCTACAGCAACGGCAATGGCTCAGCCAACGGTCATGCCGAAGTCGAAATGCGGCAGCCGATTCAAGAGAACCGGCAGTCGCTTCAGGAAACTCGGCAGCCCATTCAGTTTCCCCATGAGCCCCCTGTCCCCGAACGCGGCCTAAATCGCCGGCAGAGCGGTTTGCCTTTAGGGCTGGCGGCAGGTCTGCTGGTGCTAGCGGCGGGGGCAGCTCTGGGGATCTGGAGTTTGGCCAACCGACCGAATCAGGCTTCTGTGGCTAACTCTAGCCAGCCCTCAACGGCAGCGCCTGAGACGGCAGCGCCTGAGGCGGCAGCGCCCGAGCCAGTGCCGGTCCCCACCCCTGAGGCTACGCCTGAACCCACTTCAAATGCGCCTGTGGTCGCCGATCTGTCCCTGCGCGATCGCGCCTGGATCAGCGTCGTTGCCGACGGCCAAAAAGTCTACGAGGGCATTCTTGAAAGCGGAGCTGAGGAAACCTACGAGGCTCAAACCAGTCTTCGCATTACCTCTGGCAATGCCGGGGGAGTAGCGCTTTCGTTTAACGGCAATACGCCTGTCTCAATGGGAGCCTCGGGCACCGTCAAAACCCTGACGCTGACCCCCGAGACTGACCCGGCCAGCCTGGCTGTGCCCTAACCTTGATCCACGACCTGACGCGTGAGTGCTCTGGTGTTTACAATCTAGGAGATACCTTGGGCTTAGCCTATTCAAACGCCTATGACGCCTCCCTCCGATCTTGAGACTCTAGACAATCAGACCATTGTCTCATCCGCCGACCGGGCAGAGGAGCCAGATTCCTTTTTGGATGAGGTGCCTGCCGATGTGGAGATGTCTCTGTTTGACCATTTGGAGGAACTGCGCCGCCGCATCTTCTACAGCCTGATTGCAGTTTTTGTCTGCATTGTGGGCTGCTTCTTTGTGGTCAAGCGGATTGTTGAACTGCTGGAGGTGCCTGCCCAGGGAGTCAAGTTCCTACAGCTTTCTCCGGGTGAGTATTTCTTTGTCTCCCTCAAAGTAGCTGGCTATAGCGGTTTAGTGATTGCTAGCCCGTTTATTTTGTACCAGATCATCATGTTTGTTCTCCCCGGTCTGACCCGGCGGGAACGTCGGCTGATAGGGCCGGTGGTGTTGGGGTCGAGCATTCTCTTTTTTGCGGGTCTGGCCTTTGCCTACATTGCCCTAATTCCGGCGGCGCTAAACTTTTTTATCACCTACGGGGCCGATGTCGTCGAGCAGCTCTGGTCGATTGACCGCTACTTTGAGTTTGTGCTGCTGCTGCTGTTTAGCACCGGGCTAGCGTTCCAAATTCCAATTGTGCAGGTGCTGCTGGGCCTGCTGGGAATTGTTTCCTCTCAGCAGATGCTGGCTGGCTGGCGCTTTGTGCTGCTGGGGGCAGCAGTCTTGGGCGCAGTGCTGACGCCCTCTACCGACCCGGTGACCCAAAGTCTTTTGGGAGGGGCGGTGTTGTTTCTGTACTTCGGCGGCATTGGGATGGTCAAGGCAATTGGGCGCTGATAGCTGTTAGAGAGGCTGCCAAGGGGTCGGGGCAGTTGCAGCATGTTAAGCTTCCGGCTTCATTCCTAGGGCCCTTTCTATAATTGAGGTAGAACGCCCTGCATTCTCAGCTTGCCTCTCCTTGCACCCTTCACTTCAGGGGACTTGGCTGCAGGGGCACATGGTGTTCGTGCAAGGCGGTCAACCCTGATTGGGAGGCCCATCATGTTTAGAAAAATTCTAGTTGCGCTAGACGATTCTCCGCTGCGAGCCAAGGTTTTTGAAAAAGCTCTGTCGCTTGCGGCAGCTCTCGATGCTCAGTTAATGCTGCTGCACGTTCTGTCTGCCTACAGCAGCGGCAGCCCCGGCATTCCCCTGCGCGCTTACCCCGCCTACTACCCCATTTTGGATGACACTTCCTGGCAACTTTACCAGGAGCGGTGGCACCTGTTTGAAATGGCAGGCATTGAGCGGCTCCAGAGAGATTTGGCGACCGCTACCGCAGCTGGAGTAAATGCTGAATTTACCCAATCTGGCGGCGAACCTTCGCTCGTGATCTGCGATCTTGCCCGCAGTTGGGAGGCCGACCTGATCATTGTGGGTAGCCACGGACGCAGCGGTCTGAGCGAACTGCTGATGGGCAGCGTTAGCAACTATGTCATGCACCACGCGCCCTGTTCGGTGTTGGTGGTGCACAGCCAGAGGACAAAAACTGCTCGCAGCAATGGGTCGGGAATAGCTGAGACAACGGTTTCTCGGTAGACAGTTTGAGCTGGGCCTGGTGGGCTGCTTCCTACCGCGTGGGGCGGGTGTCGTAGACGCGCCAGGCAATTAGGGCAACAAGCCCGCCAAAGAAGATCAGGGCTCCCCAGTCGGCAAGGCTGGCAGGCAGTGGCAGGTAAGCTAGGGTCAGACTAAAAAGGGGCATTGTCGTTTTCCTGGGGGTGCTTGCTGGGCTGCTGAGGGCTAAACAAGGTCTTTGGCAGGTGAAGGGTGAAGTCGTGCTGTCGATGTTCCCTAAAGCCTCGAAAGGCAGCTTTAGTCTCGCCAGAGGGCGATTCCTCCCAACAGCCCCATCATGTTGGAAACGATCTTGACGTTTTTGGGCAGGTCAAAGTTAATTTGCTTGGTTTCACCACCGCCCAGGTAGAGCGTGTCGTAGTTGAAGATGGCTTGGAGTAATGCGATCGCTTTTTCTAGTCGCCGATTCCAGCGCTTTTTACCTATCGACTCTAGGGCAAATCGGCCCAGCTGCTGCTCGTAGGTTTCTCCCTTACGGAAAGGATGGTGGCCTAGCTCTAGGTTGGGCACTAGCGTGCCGTTGACAAACAGGGCGGCTCCAACGCCGGTTCCCAGGGTGAGCACCAGCTCAACTCCCTGACAAGATACGGCTCCTAGCCCCTGTACATCGGCATCGTTGGCCACACGGACTGGCTTGCCCAAAACCTGGGCCAATGATGTGGCCAAATCTACCCCAATCCAGCTGCTATCTAAATTGGCAGCAGAGCCAATCACCCCCTGCCGCACCACGCCCGGAAAGCCTACCGATACCCGATCAAAGTCTCCCTGCTGAGTCGCCTGGGCTCGAACGAGCTCAATAATGGCCTCTGGGGTGGCAGGCGCAGGCGTGTTTTGCCGCAGCCGCTCAGTTAAGACTTCTCCTTTGGCGTCTAGCAGAATTGTTTTGATGCCGCTGCCGCCAATGTCGACCGACAGTGTTTTTAGACGCTCCGTTGAGGAAAGGTCCGCCGCTGTCTGTCCACAGCCTGCCGCCTGGACATCGTCGTTGGGCAAAGTGTCTGTAGGCGTGCTGACAGGCGAAGTATTTGCGGGCAAAGCCTCTGCCGCTGAAGATTGAGCCACGACGGCAGAATCCGTTTGCTTAACCGTTTCTTGATCCTCTGTCATGGCTCCCGCTTTCCTCCGTGACAACTGCCTAAATACGCAACAGTGTGTGCAGTATAAGCAGATTCCAACGCTTCAATCAGGCGTCATGGGGAAGATTTAACGATTTGGCAAAGGAAGATTGAACGTTTCTTGCAGCCCTTGGCAATAGGTACAGAAAGGGCCCTAAGCGTCTTGTCGCCAGACCTGGGGCTGCCGAAACCGATGGATGTCGCGAATGGTCTGTACCCAACCGGCAGACACGCTCTCAAGAATGCGATCGCCTTTTTCCCGCGTCGCCACCGTTGCATCTCCCAAGACCCCAGTGCGGGTCAAATCCCGCGTTACCCAGGCAAAGGGCAGGGCTCCTTCCATACTCAGCAGGCTGTCTTGCGGCAATTCCTGGGGGTACTCTTTCACGGCCCGATCCATGTGCACTTGGTCGGGCAGCACAGACAACATTAGGCTAGTCTCAGCGTCTCCAGCATGGATGCCCAGCTCTTTTTCTAAATCGCTCAGCAGCTCGCCCGCCATGTTGGGAACTCGCCAGGTAAACAGGGGAAATACCAGAAAGTCTTCATAGGTCTGGTGCAGGTCCCGCGCTGCGATTTCCATTACCTGCGGCTGTCCTCCGTGGGAGTTCATCAGCACCAGCTTACGAAAGCCTGCCCGGTAAATGCTCTCTCCCACCTCCTGCAGGACCGCCAGCAACGTTTGGGCTGAGAGCGTAATCGTGCCAGGGAAATGCCAGTGCTCATTGGACTTGCCGTAATACAGCAGCGGCAGCGCGTAGGCAGGCACCTCAGGGTCGAGGTTGGTAAGAGCCTTGCCTAGTACAGCAGCGCCAATAGCGGCATCTACGGCCAGGGGCAGGTGTGGGCCATGCTGCTCGATTGCCCCAATGGGCTGAATAATCACCACATTTTCCTTATCAGGCATGGTCTGAACGTCTTGCCAGGTGAGGTAGGGAAAATATCGCTCAGGCGGGAAAAAACTGTGCATCGGCATCACTACTCAATAAGTAGAGGGGAAGGAGCTATAGGGATCTATACAGGATAGAGACAGGATAGGGGTCGCAGGGAGAAAGCCCTGCCTCCGATAATGTCCTGAATCCGTAACAATTCCAGCCTTTTCCTTGACAGAAAAGGGTAAAACGGTAAAAATGAATACAGAAAGTAAATCGTTCATCCGAGCTAGAAGCTCTAGCAAAGGACGGAAGTAGGGAGTCTCCCGAAGGAACGCGCCTCTAACTCACTTCAACCCCACTACTTTGAGAGGCGAAATCATGTCTTTACGTTATCGCGGTGTTAGCTACGAGCCCACCCAGCCCCAAGTCGAAATTTCTGAGGAGCTGATTGGTCGCTACCGAGGTGCAGCTGTTTCTCGGCATACCCCTAAGCAGGCAGCAGCCCACACTCCAGCACAAGGTCTTAAGTACCGGGGCGCAGCTGTGAAGTAGGTCAAACCCACTTCACAAGCCATGCCGAGTTTACTTTGAGACCTGGAGCTTTTCCTGAGGTAAATCTCCCGTCGCGAGTTCGGATAAAGCATGGCTCGTTGTTTAGCCTGAGTCAAAAATTCCTGTAGCACGCTCGTTCTAG
>JACVRP010000256.1 GCA_014534385.1 Cyanobacteria bacterium Co-bin13 | reverse complement strand
TCCAGGTCTCCCGGGCGTGGGTGTTTCTGCGATAAATGTAGCTGTAGGTCAGTGCTTAATAGCGTAACTGCATTTGGCCTAGAACGCGGGTTGCAACTCTGAAAAAGAAGCCGCCGATTAGGGCGATTATTAATGGCGCAAACCATACTCCGGCCCAGCCGGTGCCGCGCACAAAGGCGTCGCGGGTGATCTGGATGTAGTAGCGGGCGGGGATGACGTTGGAGAGCAGCGATAGGGGGAAGGGAATATTTTCGAGGCGGTAGATAAAGCCGGAGAGGAGGAGGGCGGTGAGGAAGCCTGCGATCGCAGTTCCCTGCACGGCCCCGGTCTGGTTTCCGGCCCGCGACCCGACTAGCAGGCCAAAGGCGACGGCGGCGGCCAGGTAGATAACGGTGCCCACGAGTAGGGTGGTCGGGTCGCCTTGAAAGCGCAGGCCAAACAGCACTGTTGCCACGGTCATCACGACCAGGGTTTCGCCTAAACCGACGATGAGATAGGCCAGTTCTTTGCCCAGCAGCCATTCGGTGGCGCTGAGGTCAGAGGCATAGACCTGAACGATGGTGCCCTGCTCTTTTTCCCGCACTAAGGCAATGGCAGACAGCATGGAGGGAAAGACCCAGAGGATCACACCGAAAATGCCGGGGACAATGTACAGAGCTTCGCGGCGACCGGGGTTGAACCAGAGGCGCACATGGGTCTGGACGGGCGGGGGCTGGGCTGCGACTAGGCCGCTGCTGCGCAGGAAGAACTGGGTGGTGGCCCGCAGGCTGCTCTGGATAATGCGAGCATTGTTAACGTCGGTGCCGTCTACCAGTGCCTGCACAGTGACCGGCTGCCGGGACTGGATCCGGCGGGCAAAGTCGGGCGGAATAATCACCGTCACCTTGGCCCTGCCCCGATCTAAAGCATCAGTGGAACTGCTGCCCGAGTCGGGGACTGGCACAAACTGACCCGTCGCCACCAGACGCTCGACGTAGGTGCGGCTCAAAAAGCTGTTGTCAAAATCTTGAATGCTGAGGGGAATATTCTTGGCTTCTAGGCGAATGGCGTAGCCGTAGATCAGCAGCACGGCCAGGGGCAGCAAAAAGGCCAGCGCTACCGTGAGGCGGTCGCGGCGAAACTGGTTCAGCTCTTTCCAGCACTGAGACAAAACTCGTTTCATAGCTGCTCCGCCCGCTGCACAATTCCGATAAAGGCATCCTCTAGGGAAAAGGGGATGGGGCGGGCCGACTGCACGTCGATCTGCGCCCCTCGGAGCCACTGCTGTATGGCCCCTAGCTCGCGGTCAGGATCGTCTAGAACCAGGTGCAGGCGGTCGCCAAAAATAGAGACGCGCCAGTCCTGCAGCCGCGACTTCAGCAGGTTGGAGGCAGCCTGAACGGGGCTACACACTAGCTCAATCAGCTGTCCCGGCTGGTCGGCTTTGATGGCGCTGGGGGAACCCTGAGCCACAATCTGTCCGGCCACCATAAAGGCCATGTCGTTGCAGTTTTCTGCTTCTTCCAGGTAGTGGGTAGTGACCAAAACGGCGGTGCCGCGCCGGGCAAAGTCGCGAATCAGCCGCCAAAACTGCCGCCGGGCCAAAGGATCAACGCCAGAGGTAGGCTCATCGAGAAACAGAATGTCGGGTTCGTGCATTACCGATGCGCCAAAGGCAACTCGCTGCTTCCAGCCGCCGGGAAGGCTGCCGGTGAGGGTGTTTTCTCGCCCCTTGAGGCCGCAGGTAGTCAGCACCCAGCCGATTTTCTCCTGCCGCAGTTGGCGAGGCACGCCATAGACGCCGCAGTAAAATTCCAGGTTTTGCAGAATTGTCAGGTCGTCGTAGAGGGTGAACTTTTGGCTCATGTAGCCGATCCGCGATCGCACCTCAGGCCGATTGAGATTGCTGGTTTCCCCCGCTAGCTGCATGGTGCCGCCGCTGGCAGGCAGAAGACCGCAGAGCATTTTGATGGTGGTGGTTTTACCCGCACCATTAGCCCCCAGCAGGCCGTAGATGTCGCCGTAGCGCACGGTGATATCGAGGTTTTTGACCGCCTGAAAATCGCCAAAGGTCTTTTGCAGCCCCTGGGTGGCAATGGCAATGCCTCCTTTTTCCTTGCCTGAGCGGTAGGCGGGAAAGTCCAGGTAGGGTGGATCGAGGCCCTGCTGCCGCAGCCGATGCACAAACACGTTTTCCAGGGTCGGTTCGTCCTGCCGCAGGGCCTTTAGGGGTAGACCCTGCTGCGCCAAAACCGCACGAATCTGCTGCTCACCCGCCTCGGCATCGGTCACCATTACGTCCAAGCGATCGCCAAAGGGTTGAATATCTACAATGTTCTGACCGCTCTGGCTCAGCGCCATCTCTGCCGGGGCCAGGGGCGCTGCTCTCACCTCAATCCGGCGCAGGCCCAGGCTCTGCCGCAGGTCTGCCAGGGTGCCCAGCTGCTGAATCTCCCCCTCATAGATCAGGGCAATGCGGCTGCAGCGCTCGGCTTCGTCTAGGTAGGGCGTCGCGGCAATAACGGTAACGCCCTCTGCCGCCACCGCCGCCAGCAGGTCCCAAAACTCCCGTCGCGACACCGGATCGACCCCGGTTGTGGGCTCATCTAGCAGCAGCACCGCCGGTTGGCTCACCAGGGCACAGCAGAGGGCCAGCTTCTGCTTCATGCCGCCCGAGAGTTGCCCGGCCAGGCGCTGGCGAAAGCGATGCAGGTTGACTCGCTCTAGCAGCTGTTGCGATCGCACCAGAAACTCGGCCTCCGGAATCTGCCGCAGCCCGGCGCTGTAGCGCATGTTTTCCTCAATGCTGAGATCGCTGTAGAGGGAAAACCGCTGGGTAACGTAGCCCAGCTGCAGCCGCGCCTGTCGGGGGTGGCTGCCCAGCACCTTCACCTCTCCGGCAGTCGCCGCCATGACCCCGGCCAAAATCTGAAACGCTGTCGTCTTACCGGCACCGTCTGGCCCAATCAGGCCAAAGATTTCCCCCCGCTGCACGGCAAAGTCAATGCCTTTGAGCGCAGCTACAGGGCCGTAGGATTTTTGTAGGTGGTGAACTGCGATCGCAGGTTCAACCTGAGTGGTCACAGCAGCGGCAAGGGTCATTTAGTTGCCTCCTGGGTCTGCAGGAGAATTTCACCATCCGCAGGCATGCCCGGCTTAGCAAACCCCTCAGGATTGTCGATGCTCAGTCTGAGGCCAAAGACCTGAGTCACCCGGTCCTCTCGAAAATAAATGTTTTCTGGCGTAAAAGAAGCTTCTGCGTCCACTGCCGCTACCCGCGCTGGCAAAGCCTGATCGGGCGCAGAATCTAAAAACACCTGGGCTGGCTGCCCTACCCGCACCACCCCAATTTCTCCCTGGGGAATGTAGCCGCGCAGGTATACCTGGCTCAAGTCCACCACCGTCAGGATTGGGGTACCTGCAGCAATCACCTCCCCCGGCTCCACCGTGCGCGTCATCACAACGCCAGCAATGGGGCTACTAATATCTAAATCGTTGAGCCGGGCTGCAATTTCTGCCTGGGCTGCCTGGGCCTGTTCCAGTTCGGCTTGGGTTGCCGCCAGCTGGGCCTGGGCCTGCTGCCGCTGCGTCTGAAGGCGGTTTAGCTGGGCCGTGCGAATGTCTGGATTGAGCTGGCTGGTTTGGGCCTGGGTTAGGGTGCCCTGCGCTGCGCTCACCTGCTGCTGCGCCGCTACCACCGCCGCCTGACGGGCCGCCAGCGTATCTTGGGCAGTTTCAAACTGGGTCTGCACCTGATCAAACTGCTGCTGGGAAATTGCTCCCTGCGCCAGCAGCGTAGAGAAGCGATCGCGATCTGTCTGGGCTAGCGCCAGCGCCGATTCCGCCTGCTTGACCTGGGCGCGGGCCTCCGTCAGCTGAGCCTGGGCAACCGCCACAGAGGCCGCCGACTGACCAACCCGACCCGAGGCATCGCCCTGGGCCTGCTGTAGGGTCAGCTGCGCTTCCAGCAGCTGGCTGTCAACCACCCCCACCTGGAGCTGGGCCTGGTTAACCTGCTGCCGCGCCGCCGCCACGCGGGCCTGGGCCGCCGTGAGCTGGGCCTGCAGTTCCTGGGCATCCAGCCGGGCTACGACCTGTCCCTGCTGCACCGTATCCCCTTCACGCACCGTAATCTCGGCAATCCGCCCCCCCACCTTGGTTCCTAGGTTGGTTTCGTAGCCCTCGATCCGCCCACTCAGCTGCAGGGCACTCTCATCTGGCTGAGCCATCCACGTCCGAAGGCCCAACGCTGCCCCGCCCCCTGCCACCAGCAGCACCAGCAGCATTAACAGCTTTTTCTTGCCAAAGCCTCTTTTCCTAACCCCAGAGGCAGCTTGCGGCTGGGCATCAGTTTGGGTCGGTGCCACCTGAACCATAGGAATTGCTCCTTGTGCTTTACCCTAAACTATACGGTATAGTATATACTGATTCAATTCAAGGCCTGCACAAGGTAGAGTTTTCTTAAAGATTTGAGGTCTAATTCATGGGCACACTGTCACCCCCGTCTGCAACGGCTCTCAAGCAGACGCAAATTCTGCAGGGTGCCCTCCAGGTGTTTCTACACCGGGGCTACGAAGGCACCAGCATGGATCAGGTTGCCGCCGCTGCAAAAGTCTCCAAAATCACTATCTACAAACATTTCCAGCACAAAGAGGGACTATTTATTGCCCTGATTGAGTGGGTCACAGCCCAGCGCTTTCAGGCCATCTTCGGCTCTTTGTCTCTAGAGGAAAAGCCTGCTAAAGTTTTGCGCCTGGTAGCGACGCGGCTGCTCGACAGGCTAGCCGTGGACGAGGAATACATTGCCTTTTTGCGACTGATTATTGGCGAGTCAGGCCGGTTTCCGGCCCTGGCCCAGCTATTCGTCCAGGCACTGCCCCAGAAGGTGCTACACCTGCTGAGCCACTATCTCGAAGCCCATCCCGAGCTGAAGCTGGCGAACCCAGAGGCCACTGCCCGGATCTTTTTAGGAACGCTGATGGGCTACATCCTGACTCAGAAGCTGCTGCACGGGCAGCCGATCATTCCCATGAATCAGGATGACCTGATCGACAGCCTGATTGACGTAATTGTGCGGTATCCGGGCCAGGACTAGCCCCTAAGCGGATGCAATGGGAGGGGCAATGCACCCCCCTTCTCACAGCAACCCTCGGTAGCGAATAAAAACCAGAATGACTGCCCACGATCCCAGTGCGACTTTTATAGCAACCAGAATGTTAAGCACGGGAATCACCCCACCACTGATCAGAGAACCTAGCTCGCCTGGCGGCAACTCCACGCCAGCCAGCGTGATCACGGCCAACACAATAAAGACCAGTACGGCAATCTTCTCCCAGGTCGCAATCTGCCAGCGTTTGTAGATGATCTGCAGCCGCTCTTGCGATGAAGTCAGGGCCACCAGGCCAATGGCCGTGCCGCCTGCGACCCCCGCTGCAAACCCCCCTCCTGGCGTCAAGTGTCCCCGAATCGCCAGCTCAAACGCGATCAGTGCAGCAATAGTCGCACCCAGTCGGGCCAGAACAATGGAGGGCTCATCAGTAACCTGGTAAACCGTGCTGGAGGGCTTTTCGTTGGCCAGCAGAAAATGAGCCCCCATGATAGCGATGGTAAACACCACTACCTCAAAAATAGTGTCATAGAGCCGGTTACGAAAGATAATGCCTGAAACCGCGTTGGACACCCCACTATCTTGA
>JACVRP010000336.1 GCA_014534385.1 Cyanobacteria bacterium Co-bin13 | reverse complement strand
GTAGAACTCAAGGATCAATTGAAATAACAGGCTCTTACCACTTCTTCTCTGACAAAGATGGTGTTGCTATCAAAAAACACAACCACCTCAGGGTTGCTGCGGTCTGCTGGGTAGGACTGTCCCCAAAGGAAGTAATAGAAGCCACCCCCCCCTCGCTTAGCCCACACATCAAACCCAATGTTGTCAAAGCGTCCGCTCTGCCACAGGTAAAACCCTGCGGATTGAAGGGTTTGTGGAAAGGCGTACCTTTGCTCCGTTGGCGTCTGAGTAGGTCGGGGAGCCTGAGGTGCAGAGGGGGCCGATGCCGGTCTAGGGCCTTCGCTACCGCCGCACAGAGAACCCAAATTGATTGAGTTACCCGATTCCGTCACAAAGAAGCAGGGCGAATCTTCATCAGCAATGCTGGGGGATGCCTGGATTAATCCCGCAAGCACCAGACTAGCTACCAAAACAAATTTTCTCGTCATTAGGTGCTCTCAAAATATTTAGCCATGCCGGGCGCAGTTCCCTACTGCCAGCGACGCTAAGCCGTCGTCACATCTCATGCGGCAGAGGCAAGTCAGAAAGCCTACCCAAACTCGGCATTGTCAGCGGGTCTTGTCCTAAGCTTTTGGAGCAAAGCCATAGGATTAAACTTGCGTTTGGGTCTGCTGGCGCTGATTGATAACTGCACGCTGTCTTAACGTGACCAGCTGAGGATTAAAAATTCGATTTAATCCACCCACTTCACACAAAATTCGACTTCATCTGCGGTTTTCTGATCGACCTTTTTAAAGCCCTAGATCAGCCAGGGTTAAAACTTGGTTTAAGCAGTCATAGCGCTACCGGATGGCCGCGCCTGCATCCCACGTTTCAGGGCCTCCCTGTTATGCTTCTAAGCAGAGAGCTGTTTAGGCAAGGTATGTGTCATGGGACTGCTAGATCGCCTTTCACGGGTCATTCGCGCCAACCTTAATAGCGCAGTTAACCAGGCTGAAGATCCGGAAAAAATTCTGGAGCAGGCCGTAGAGGAGATGCAGGCCAACCTGATCCAGCTACGGCAGGCAGTGGCCCAAGCGATCGCAACCCAGAAAAGGACCGAGCGCCAAAGCGAACAGGCCAACCGAACCGCTCAGGAATGGTATAACCGGGCTCAGCTAGCGCTGCAGAAGGGCGAAGATGCTATGGCGCGAGAGGCTCTGACCCGCCGCAAAACCTACCTTGATACTGCTACCGCCATGGACGCTCAAATTCTTCAGCAGCGGGATGTGGTAGAAAAGCTCAAAGCCAACATGCGGGTCTTGGAAGGCAAAATTACCGAAGCCAAGACCAAGAAAGATATGTACGTCGCCCGCGCCCGCTCCGCCGCCGCCTCTCAACGGATCCAGGAGATGATTGGGCAGGTCGGCACGCCGGGTGCGATCGCAGCCTTTGACCGCATGGAAGAGCGCGTCATGGAGCTAGAGGCCCGCTCCGAAGCCGTCGCCGAACTCAACGCCGGAGACGACCTGGAAAAGCAGTTTAAGGCCCTAGAGCAAGAGCCCGACTCAATCGATGCCGAGCTAGCCGCCATGCGAGCCCGGCTCATGACCGGGTCCGAAGAAGGCAACAGCCTACCCCCCAGCGCGTCCTAGCTCGCCGCCTCCGAGACCCGATCCAGATACTGGGTATCCACTAAAAACGCGCCCCGCTCAAAGCGAACCCCCCAATACCCCCCAGGCCGACGGTCTAGGACAATCCCCTCATCGCCCACCTGCAGCACATCAGGCGGGCGCAGCATGGGCATCGGGTCGGCCGTTTTGAAGTAGGGAGGCAGGCTAGTCAGGCGAACGCGATCGCCAACGGTAAAAGAAGACATAGAGACCGCAAAAGGTTAGAGGTATTTCCTGCATCGCCTGATTGGAGATGCTGAGGCGCTAAGAGACAACTGACTTAACGCCTACTATCGCCATTATCGACCCGATTGCGATCTGCAACCCTACTCCTCTACCCCCTACCCGTCCACTCCTCTCCCCTCAAGGCACCTGCCAAGCCCGATCATGGTACTGCTGCGGCTCGGCGTAGGGATCCACAGGCTCAGCAGCGTGGTCATGGCCGTGGCCGTGATGATGGCCATGATCGTGACCATGATGATGATCGTGGTGATGACCGTGGTCGTGGCCGTGGCTGCTGCCGTTGCTGGCAAAAGCAGCCCGACGGAACTTACACATCTCGCAGTTCATCTGCACCTGGCCCAGGTGAGTCTCCAGTTCGCGCTGGCGCAAGACCTGAAGCAGCTGCGGGTGAATGCCCATTTCAGGCAGACAAACCACCGGAACCTCTGGGTTTTGGGCCTGCTGAAGGGCCGAGATTTCAAAGATTTTCTTCATCAGCACCCCGGTAAACATGAAGTAGGGCAGCATGATGATCCGCTTGGGCCGATATAGGTGAGCGCGGCGGAAGCCTTCTTCTAAGCGGGGTGAGTGATGCCGATAAAGCAGATCTCAACCGTTTTGTAGCCGCTGCCCTCCCAGAGGACGCGGGCCAGCTTAAAGACATCGCCATTGGCGTCGGGATCGCTGGCTCCCCGGCCCACAAATAGCAGCACCGTATCCTCTCGGCTAATGCCCTCTGGATTAAAGGCTGGTGTATCGAGCTGGGCCAGTCGATCCTGCCAGAGGGTGAGAATTTCGGGGGTAATGCCGAAGTGGCGACCGTAGTGGAAGGTTACCTGGGGATGGCGCTGTCTGGCTCGATCTAGCTCGTTGGTCACGTCAAACTTGTTGTGCCGCGCCGCAAATAGCAGGATCGGCAGCACTGAGATGTCGGTAAACCCTTTGGCAACGCACTGGTCCACCCCATCTTGGATCGTCGGCTCGGTCAGCTCCAAAAAGCAAGGAATGACGGGCCGGGAGGCATCTAATGCCTGATAGGCGGCGGCAAACTCTAGGAGGCTGTCGCGGCCCTGGCTGTCACGGCTGCCGTGGCCCACCATCAGCAGGGGCCGTTGACTGGGCAGCAGAGGCAGCATCGGAGAATGCTCCGAAGCAAAGTCGTTCAGTGTGGTAATGATAGGTGCAGTTGACATGGAATCTTGCTAGGGAAACGCCAGGGCACCCATCTGTTCAATACAGTGGGATTCAGGATGCTCCGTCATCTTAGCCCAGAGCTTTGATCGGAGAAATGCCGGTGGTAGGCATCAGGAGGCCCGAATGGAGAACAATTTGGACTGGCAGGGACAGAACTGGCGGCAGCGGGTTCGGTTTTACCTAAAAGATACCGAGACAGCTGTGGGGCAGTGGTTGAATGGTGCGATCGCATTGCTCATCCTGCTCTCCTCCGCCATTTTCGTCATCGAAACCTACCCCATCTCAGATCGCCTCTACAGCTTTTTGAATGTCTTGGACTGGGTTATTCTGGTGGGCTTTACCCTGGAATACGCCGTCCGGCTGTGGTCCGCCGAACGCCCGCTGCTCTATGTTTTCAGCCTCTACGGCCTGCTCGATCTGCTGGCGATTTTGCCCTTCTTTGTCGGTTTTTGGGACGTCCGCTTCATCCGGCTGCTGCGCTGGCTGCGCTTTCTGCGCCTCGTTCGCTTTTTTGAGGATCGATTGCTGTTTGGTTACATTAGCGGCACCGACACCCTGATTGTCGCCCGCATCGTCTTTACCCTGGTGGCGATCATCTTCATTTACTCCGGGCTGATCTTTCAGGTAGAACACGGCCAGAACCCCGCCTTTGGCACCTTTTTAGATGCCGTGTATTTCGCGGTTGCCACTATGACCACAGTAGGCTTTGGCGATGTCACCCCGCTGTCGGAAGTCGGTCGGGGCCTGACCGTGATGATGATTTTGACCGGCGTAGCGCTGATCCCCACCCAGCTTGGAGAACTGATTCGGGAATTTGTCAAAGTCACCCACTCCGTACAAACTCCCTGCCCGAGCTGCGACCTCAGGCTCCACGATGCCGATGCCCAGTTCTGCAAGCGCTGTGGAGCCCGTCTGCCGCCTTCTAGCTAGCCTTTAGCTAAATTTGTAGGGCCCCGTTGCCGCTTCCGCAAAGCCTGCTAACCTGAAAGTCTGAATCCTGCTAATCGTTAGTTTTGCAGTGAAACCACAAAAGGTGTTGGCACCGTTCGAACTGCTCTGGGCACTGATTGGGCTGGTCCTAACCATTGCCGCCACCTGGATGGAAACGTTCATCCTCAATGCTCCCTGGGACTGGAGTCGAACCGGGCTACAGGTGCAGTCGCTGGGAGTGACCTTTCAGGTGGGGGCCGTACTGCTGACCGGGTGCCTGGGCGGCAAAAATGCGGCAGCGCTGTCCCAAATTGCCTATTTGTTTTTAGGGCTGATTTTGTTTCAGGTCTTTGAGCTGCCGGTCTTCACCCAGGGCGGCGGCCTTAGCTACGTGCGCGAGCCCGGCTTTGGCTACCTGCTCGGCTTTATTCCGGCGGGCTGGATCTGCGGCTATCTGGCCTTTCGAGCGGCTCCTAAGATTGAGACGTTGGCCTACAGCAGCGTGTGCGGCCTGGGTATGATTCATGGCTGCGGGCTGGCCTACCTGACGCTGGCCTCGCTGCTAGGCTGGCTGCAAACGACCAGTGCCTCCTACTGGGATCTCCTGCTGACCTACTCTATTCAGCCCTTGCCTGGACAACTGGCTGTAGTGTGTGCCGTAGCTGTGATAGCCTTTGTGATGCGGCATCTCCTG
>JACVRP010000657.1 GCA_014534385.1 Cyanobacteria bacterium Co-bin13 | reverse complement strand
GCTCAGGCAACTTCTCCATTTCCCGCACTAGTGGGGCTAGGTAGCGAGTGGGAATGGTATTGTTGGCTGCTTTTTCCCGAACTTCTTCAGGCAGCAGCTCAGAGGTCATGGCTGTCCACTCATCGGAGATCTGGCGCACCTCCCGGCGGGTGATGTGGTCGCCTTTGCGGGCGGCATCGCTGACCATCTGCTGCACCTCAGGCGCAGACTGAGCCGTCTCGACAAAGGCCCGCTTGCTGAACTGATTCACGTCCTGAGGCTCTAGCAGGCCTTCCTGCAGCAGCGCATCGGCACTGTCGGCCAGCTCAATCAGCGAGTAAGCCTGACTCTTGGTAATCTCTCGGTCTTTCAGCCAGTTGAGAAAGCCGGTACCGCGACCGTCGCCGCCCTGCCTTTCTCGGTCGCGCACCGTTCGCAAAATTCGGCCGCGCCAGATGTCGGTCTGCAGGTCGAAGCGATCGCACACCTGCCAGGCCACCTCAATCTGCCGCTTAAACTCCGGCTCAGAAATCTTTTCATCTTCCGGATCGGGTAGCTGAAAGTTCAGATCTACATCCTTCACCGGATTTCCTTGGGTCAAGTCTGCCGTGTATGGCACAGCTGGGGTCATGCTCCAGTCGCCTCAGGTCACAAGAAATCGATTATCCCACGGCAAGTCAGTTTCCCAGCAGGCAACTCACAGGCTCATATACTAGGCTTGCAGGATAAGGGGTAGGGGGCCATATATGGCACGTTCTTTTAATCCGACTTTGTTTTGGCTGCAATGGATGTTGGGCACAGCAATGATCTTTGCGATCGCAGTCGCCCTCTTTAACGTCTTTGGCCTGCTCAGCACTGCCATCATTCTGTTGGGCTTTTGGCAGGGCTGGCTGCTGCGCCGCTGGATAGCCATCTGGCGCTGGTGGGTGATCACCCTTGGGTTTGGCATAGCTGGGTTTGGCTGCGTCATTATGCTGACGCTGTGGCTGCCGTATTATGCACCGCTGTTTTCGCTACGAAGTCTGGTGATAGGCGCGGTGATGGGCGCGATGATTGGGCTAGGTCAGGCGCTGCTGCTGCGTCGGCAAATTTCGGGTGCTTACTGGTGGGTGTTGATTAGCGCCGCTGCGGTGGCCTTTGGCGGTGGCTGGGTGATTGATCTCAACGTGAGGCAAGTCTTCAACCTGGAGGTGCCCTACACCTCAGTCATCAGCCCCATCGCGCAGGCTCTGTTGCCCAATCCAGCGATGATCCAAAGCCTGTGCCGCTACTCAGAGTTTTCCGTGTCCCCTCCGCCTAATCCCCTGCAAAGTCCAAACTGGCTCTACGACTGCCGGGCCGTGAACGTGGGAATTGCTTTTGTGAGTGGCTTGATTGGCGGGGCTATTAAGGGCGGTGGGATGGTTTGGCTGATGGGGAAGGCAGAGGGCAGAGGGATGCGGGGACAAGGGGACGCGGAGACGCAGGGAAGTTGAGATAGGGGATGGGGACGGTAAGAGGCAGGAGCTAGATATGAGAGGAGGCGGAGCCTCCATTGGGCATTCCTATGCGGAGCAGAGGAACGAGAACAACCCCAGTTTTTGGCTCACGCCACCCATTCATCCCCTCAACCCAACCGAAAGCGCTCCTCTGAAATTTCTCGGTTTCGCAATAGTGTTAGCTGCATATCAACTAGCTCGGCCAGCTGAGTCTGGAGCGCGTCTACCTGCTTTTGGGCAGCGACTTTTTTGTAGAGAGCTGCTCGGGCTAGGTCTTCTCGCTGCTTTTGCAGGGCTTTTTGGGCCACCCGCTGCCAGCTATCCACTTCCTGTTCGGTCTGCTGAGCCTGAAGGCGCAGAGTCTGATAGGCGGCGGCAATGTCACCTAGAGCTTTTTGAAACAGGGCAATGGCTTGTTCGGGGGAGCGATCTTGGGCAGTATTTTCTATCAGCCGCCGGACTTCGGGCAGCCGCAGCTGCTCCAGCCGCAGTCCGAAGTTAGCCAGCTGAGGGCTTTCACTGCGTCCGGTT
>JACVRP010000260.1 GCA_014534385.1 Cyanobacteria bacterium Co-bin13 | reverse complement strand
TGAGCTTTCGGGCTGAACATTGCTGAACGTTGCAAAATCAGCAGAGCCCAGTTCCCCGCGCCATGATTGAGGTAGGAGAAGAGCGGACAGCGTGATGTTGCCCGTTTCTAGAGAGGTGTCATGGTTCACGCCGACTCTCCAGCCAACTCTCCGACCCATTCTCAAAAAGCTCAATCTCGGCAAACCGTTCTCGAGCAGGTGAAGGCGCTGCTGATACAGCTCTTGCGCCGTAGTCAGGGCTTTATCGCGGCGCAGACGCTGCCTCATCTGGCGGATAGAACTTGCAGGGTTTATCTGGGTAAGGCTCATCAGGTGCATCAGGCCAGGTGTCGGCGGATTTTGCGATCGCAGCTCACCCTCGATCCCAACCAGCTTGGCTATTTTCTAGGCACCTCCATCGGCGACACCATTCTGTCGTGGTTTGAGCGCTTTTTCCGCTTGCCAGCATCGCCGGATCGGGTCACTCAAAAGCACCTCCTGAAAAATCTGCTGATTCAAATGGCAGAAGACCCAGAAGGCCTGTCTTTGCCCAGCTTCATGCGTCACTTTCCCGGTGCCCTCCAGTTCAACCTGGAGCAGCTGCTGTTGACCGCCGGACAGGTGGAGCAGCTGATCAAAGAAACCGAGGCTGCTCTCACCACCCTCCAGGATCTAGCCGCTGCTGAACGGATGATCGATCCACCTCCTGCCTTTTCACAGGGGCCGGATTTACAAAAACCGGGTGCATTTGAAGTTGTGCAGCATCTGCTGGTGCTGGAGGATGAGGAGGGCGCAGATAATAGCAAGCCGTCCTCCCGACGAATCCGGGTTCGCTGCTATCAGCCGCACCCTTGGCCTGCCCAGAGTGTCCCCGTTGTCATTCAGTCCCACGGGTTAGCCTCCGGCCCAGAAGACCTGGAGGGTTATGCCCAACACTTAGCGTCCCATGGCTATTTTGTGGCTGCGCCCTGGCACACCGGCAGCGACGCCCAGCAGGTGCGAAGCCTGCTGGAAGGCAAGTCCCAAGACCTCTTTGAGGCCCAGGAGTTTATCGATCGACCGCTAGATGTCAGCCGTCTGCTAGATGGGCTAGAGCAGCGCAACTCAACGGATTTTGGCGGCCTGCTCAACCTCCGGGCAGTCGGCGTGATGGGCTACTCCTTTGGCGCTTATACCGCCTTTGCCTTAGCGGGGGCAACCATTGATTTCGAAGCGCTAGAAACAGCCTGCCATTTGCCCTGGCGCGAACCCAACCTATCGCTGCTGCTGCAGTGTCAGGCCTTGGGGCTGCCGCACAGCCATTATCCGCTTCGAGATCAGCGCATTCAGGCCATTGTTTCCCTCGATGCGGTGGGCAGTGAGGTCTTTGGCATGCAGGGTATGGAACAGGTTCAGATACCGACCCTGCTGCTAGCAAGCAGTCACGATGTCGCTGCACCCCTGGTATGTGAGCAGATCCGTCTCTTTCAGGGCTTAGTAAATTCCCACTGCTATCTGGGCGTTATGCAGGGCAAAACCCACATCCGAAACCTGCAGCGTCTGACCGAGTCTTTAAACCTGCGGCTCAAAATACTGCCTCAAAGCGTGGAGACCTGCTGTGAAACGCCGTTTGACCAATACATTAATGCCCTCAGCGTTGTCTTTTTTAATCAGCACCTGACCCACAACCCGAAAGGCTTGCCTCAGCTAACTGCTGACTATGCGGCTTATCTCAGTCAGGCTCCCTTTGAGCTGTGGTTAGTGAGTTCGACATCGAGCCGGACGTTGGGTGAGCGACTGGGCGGGGAAACGCGAGGAGGCGGGAACGTGGAGGAGTTGTAGGGGTCTAGGGTGATGGGATGTGGGTGTTGTTTTTTTAGAGGGTTGAAGTTTAGACCTATGCGGCATCGGGAAGGGCGATTTACGGGTGAGGGAAATCTGGAGCTGTACTACCAATGCTGGTATCCTGCCAGGGAGGTCAGGGCGGTCGTGGGGATTGTGCCTGGCCTAGGAAGCCACAGTGGGCTATTTGGCGGGCTGGTTGAAGGTCTGCTCGCGGCTGGCTATGGTACCTACAGCGTGGATCTGCGGGGACATGGGCAGTCTCCCGGTCAGCGGGGCCACATTGATCGCTGGAAGGATCTGTGTGGGGACGTGGGGCGTTTTTGGCAGCTAATGTCGGCAGACAATCCGGGCTTGCCCTGTTTTCTTTTGGGGCACAGTCTGGGCGCGACGGTGGTTTTGGACTACGCTTTGCAGCGCTCTGATGGGGTGACAGGGGTGATTGCGATCGCACCCGCCATCGGCCCCATAGGCGTTTCCCCGATCAAGATGGGCATTGGCAGAGCGTTTTCAACGGTTTGGCCCCGGTTCTCACTAGATACAGGGCTGCCGGAAGATGCGGGTTCTCGTTGCCCGGAATGGATAGCGGCCTATGCCAATGATCCGCTGCGCCATCGAAGGGGAACGGCTCGTCTGGCGGCAGAGTTTCTGGGTGCGGCTAAGCGGCTCCAGGCAGAGCTGCTCAAGCTGGAGGTTCCGCTGCTGATTCTGCAGGGCAGCGAAGACTCAGTGGTGCAGCCGGAGGCCACGCGGCAGCTGTTTAGCCAGATTACTCTAATAGATAAGGAGTACCGTGAATATCCGGGTGGCCTGCATGATTTGCACAATGATATTTGTGCCCGGCAGGTGTCCCTAGATATTGTGAGCTGGGTCAACCGCCATGTAGAAGGCAGAGGGTTGCTTTGCGAGTTGATCTATTACCCCTAGAGCGGCAAATAGCTGCTGATTATTCGCAAATTTGTCGCTATGTAGACGGCAATTGAGGCTATAACTAAGGATAATTCAGCGTGCTTTATAGGCAATCCAAAAACTGAGAGAAAGCCAATCTGCGTTACATTCTCTTGGCTTTATCGATGATCCCCTGCCATAATCCTGGCTCTTAAAATTTGGCATCTAACTTTGTAGGGATTTTTAGAGGCACTAGCTCAGCCCTGTTACAAAAGTTGTTTGCGATAGTTATCAATTATGGGTAACTCAAGACCAGACCGCTATGATCAATAGTACAAGGGCAATAACTCATCACGAATTGTCATTGTTTCCTTAGTTCTTTACAGCCTATAGAAAGCCCTTCTAAGGTCTTTGTGAGCTGCTATTTCGCAGATTTTAGAAGCCGCAAAACTGTAGAATCATTCGCTTCTTTGGTGGACAATCTGTCTGCTATAGCGGCCTATGTTTTTGATAGATACGCATCCCCTAAGTATCTATCTAGCTGAACTTGTATCCCATCAGCCCAAGCCGGATTTCTAATTACAATCTGCTCTTCTCCACTGTGCTCTTAAGGTGGCGCTTAGCGCTGCCTGGAATTTTTGGCTTGAGCTGTTTTGAAGTTCCATAAGTTGCCCCCGCCTCAAACAAAGCGTACAGGCACTTCTAACCCATGAATCTAACCCTGGCCAGTCATTGTGCTTCCTCAGAAGCCAAAAGCCCAATTTTGGGATTTACTCTCCCTGATTTATTAGATCGGGCTTGCGAGAGTCAGCCCTCCCTTCAAGAAGCTGCCCCAACGACCCAGCAGACCCTTAACCAGTGGCGCGGAGGCAAGTGGCAGTCTCTTCCCATTCCCGAATTTCGCCGAGCTGCTGAGGAATTTGCCCTAGGCCTGGGAGCCTTAGGTCTGGTGCGAGGCGAGCGGGTGGCCTTGGTGGTGCACAGCGATACGGGGTTTGCGATCGCAGATCTCGGCTGTCTCCTGGCTGGACTGGTCGATGTCCCCATCGACCTGACGCAAACCATCGAGAATATCCTGTTCATCCTGCAACACACCGCTGCAAAGGCGCTGGTGATTTCTAACGAGGACTTGCTGAATCAGCTCATGCCTTATCTGTGGGAGACGCCGGAGTTGCGGAGTGTGGTGTTGGTGGAGAGTCGGGGCGAGGAGAAGACGCGGAGAGGGGGAGACGCGGAGACGCGGGGAAATGGAGAGACGCGGGGAGCGGGAGACGCGGAAACGCGGGGAAATGGAGGAAGTGATGATTTAGAGTGTGAGGCTTCCGAGACTTCCCAAAACTCTACATCCCCGCAATCTTCTTCCCTCTCCGCGTCCCCGTGTCCCCCTGTCCCCGCGTCCTCTTCTTCCCTCTCCGCGTCGCCGCGTCCCCCTGTCCCCGCGTCTTCTTATCCTCCTGTCCCCACGTCCTCCTCCCTCCAAATCCCCCGCCTCCTCTGCCACCAGCCCAACCGACAGTGCCCCTTGGTCTGTCCTCAGTGCGTTCAATTAACTACTCTCGATGAGGTTAGGGCCTGGGGTCGAGAGTACTGGTCGGAGGCGAGGGTGCAGGGGTTGCGGGATGCGATCGCACCCCACGATCTCGCGACGATTCTCTACATTCCCAGTGAGACGAAGCAGCCCAGGGGCGTGATGTTGAGCCATGAGAACATCACGTCGGATGTGCTGGCTTCGTTTTCTAGCTATCCCAATCTGCCGACGGGGCCGGAGGAGGTGGCGCTGCTGTTTTTGCCGCTGACTCATATTTTTGCCAGGGTGTTTCTCTATGGGCATTTGGCTTTTGGGCACAGCGTTTATTTTTCAGATGCCAACCACCTAATCAAGCATCTCAGGCGGGTGAAGCCAACGTTTTTGATTACGGTGCCGCGTCTGCTGGAGAAGGTGCATGAGCGCATTGTGGATCGGGCGCAGCATTTGAGCCGCTTTGATCGGGCGGTGCTGCTGTGGGCAATTAAACTGGCCCAGCGGTTTGACCTCAATCGTCCGCCTCACCGTCTCTATGCATTGCAAATGCAGTTGGCGGATCGGCTGGTGTTTGGCCAGTGGCGGGCGGTGTTTGGCGGGCGGTTGCGGGCCTGCATCTGTGGTGGAGCGGCGCTGTCGGGGGATCTGGTGCGGTTTTTCTCGGCGGCGGGGGTGCCCGGTCTCCAAGGTTACGGCCTGACGGAGAGCAGCGGCGTGCTCTGCTACAACCGGGGCACTGAGAACCGGGCGGGTACGGTGGGGATGCCGATTCCGGGGGTGGAGGTTGCGATCGCATCCGACCACGAAATCCTCATCCGCGCTCCTTTTGTAATGCAGGGCTATTACCGCGATCCAGAAGCCACTCGCCACGCCATTGACGAGGAGGGCTGGCTCCATACCGGGGACTTGGGCACGCTGTCTGACGACCGTTTTCTCACCATTACCGGGGTGAAGAAGCCGCTCTTTAAGCTCTCGACCGGGAAGTATGTGTCGGCGCTGCCGTTGGAACAGGGGTTGATGCGATCGCCTTTGGTGACCCATGCCGTCACCGTTGGCCTCAACCGCAAGTTTTGCGGCCTGCTGATTTTTCCGAATCTGGAGGCGCTGCGGGTTGGTTCTGAGATGTGGGGGATTGATGCAACTCAGGCTAACTGGCTGCAGCATCCCCGCATTTTGGCGCTGTACCAGCCCTTGATTGATGCGGCCAACTGTCACCTGCCGTATTGGTCTACGGTGCGCAAGTTTGCTCTGGTGGAGGCTGAGCTGACTCAGGAAAACGGTCTGCTGTCGGCAGATGAGCGGGTGAATCGGGCGGCGGTGCTGGAGCGGTTTGAGAAGGAGATTGAGGGGCTGTATGGAGGGGGGGAAGACGCGGAGACGGGGGGACGCGGGGACGCGGAGAGGAGTCA
>JACVRP010000320.1 GCA_014534385.1 Cyanobacteria bacterium Co-bin13 | reverse complement strand
GTCTTTCGCTTTTGGCCCCTGAACCGGCTGGGTGAAATAAACTAGCATATGCACTCGGGGCGACTGCTTCACCTTATTGTTTGGGGGTGTGGGGGCTGCGCCCCCAGCCAGGGGTTCCACCCCTGCACCCCGTCCTAATACCAGTGGCTAGCGCTATATATGGAATCGTGAGCGTTTTTGAGGGGTAGTGAGAGATTGTTTGGCAGGAGCGCTCCCCAGCTCATCGAGGAGCGCAGCCGGAAGCGCCCGTAGGCAGCTTTTCTAGAGTTGCTGGGAGAGCCCAAGGCCAAGATTTAGAGCGACTGCGTTACCTCCAGCGCCTGCTCTAGCACCTCAGCAACTTTTTCCCGGCTGGAGTCTCCAAACAGTCCCTGGGTGAAGTCGACAAGGTTTGCAAATATACTTTGGAGCCTTCCCTGCTCTGCTGAGGTGGGTGTGGGGTAGCTTCGAGCGATCGCAATCAGTGCCTGAGCTTTGTAAACCCCGCTGTTGATCGACTCCGCTACCTGCAGAGCCGTGTCGAGTTGGCCCTGCTGGGCAAAGCCGCGCGCAATCTCAGGCAACAACCATTCCATCTGCTGATTCTCCACCATCTGCAGCGCTTGGTCGGGCTGACCCGCTTCTACATAGGCCAAGGCCACGTCTGGCACAAACCCTTCTAGCCTGCCGTGTTGAACAATCTGCAGCGCCTGATCGGGCTGGCCCGCATCTACATAGCCAATCGCAACCTCAGATAATATACCCTTCACCTGATGAGCCTGAACAAAGTCCCAGGCTTGGTCGGGCTGTTTGTTGATGAGGTAATGCCTGGTAATCTCAATCAGCGTTGCGTTGCGACGGCTGCCGCTCGACTGCGCTAGCTCTACGGCTGCCTCTATGTTGCTTGCCTCGGCCTGTGCGATCGCAATCCTTTGGAAGACAATCTCTCGCTCCATCGTAGACTGAATCGACTGAGCAATTTGCAGTGCCTGCTCTAAGTCGCCCAGTTTGGCATATCCATACGCAACTCTGCTGACAGCGTCCTCCTGGAAGCGGCTGGAATTGCTCGGAAGGGCCTTGGCCTCAGCCCAGGCTTCAGTCAGAATAGCCACGGCCTGAGACTGCTGCCCTAGTTCACCATACTGGAGAGCTGCATCAACCTGATGATTAATTCGATCAAGCGGAAAAGATTGATTTGAGAGGGCTTGGATTTTGGGCATGGCCTGATCGAGCACTGCGATCGCCTGTTGCTCTGCTCCAATGGCGGCAAATTCCTTGGTAATCCAAAGCAGGGAGGAAACCTGCAGTGAGGCGGCTTCGTTTGACTGGGCTAAATCAAAGGCTCCGTTGCTCTCCAGCGCTTGCTCTAATACGGACGACGTCAGCTCAGTATGCCCAGCTAGTCGGAGCCGCTGGGCCATGACCGTCAGTATTTGGGTTTTGGAATACTGATCGTCAATGCTCTGGGCCAAGGTAATTGCCTGATCTAGCAGCTCAGTGGCGCGCTCAGTCTGGCCGGCCTGAGCCAAGTAGCCTACGAATTCTGCCAGGGTAACGGGATCACCCAATCCGCTGCTCAGCTCAATCGCAAGATCAAGGTGCCCAGCCTCTGCATATTCTCTGGCCCGGTTGGCTAAGGACTCTGTAGGAGACGTGGCGCTGCTGCTGCAGCCGGTTGCTTCTTGGCGTCGGGCAGTTTCTATAGCGTCTGCAAGGAGCTGCTTTCCCTGAGCGTCTTGCCCTATTAGGAGGTAGCTACCTGCAACTTTGGCTAGTCGGTTGGCCTGGAAACACTGGGAATTCATTGCTTCGGTTGAGTCAAGCGCCTGGTTCAAAACTTCGTTCAACCGCTCAGAATCTCCCAGTTCAGCGTATTGAAAAGCAATATCGGACAGCAACTGTGCTTTTATATCTGCTATCTCAATAGCATTTGCCCTAGCTGGTAAACCCACGATAGCCATCAAAGCGATTGCTGCAAGTTGCGTAAACGGCTTTAAGCGTTGGGTCATGATGGGAACCTCGAAATTGGCTTTAAGGTGGTTCAGGGCTACTAGGTTTTACAGGCAAGCGGCAATGCGCTCAGGACATTGATATAGCGATAGCCGCTGGAATTAAGACGGGGTGCAAGGTTCTACTCCTGGCTGGAGGCAAAGTCCCCACCCCAAAAATTAGATGTCCTAAGCAATGTGGCGACAGCTGTAAATCTAGTCTTACTCGACTAAGAAGTAATGACAGAACCGCCGGGCAATTTGAGCCTTAACTTCATAGAACGTTTATCAAAAGCTGAACAAACTTTTCCTGGCGTCAGTATGGGTTACGCCAGCGTCCCAGGGTTCTGGCGTAACCCATAACTGGGAGCTTTACTCAATCAGCAGATGCCTGATTAAAACAGCCATCCACTGGCTGTCCTTGCCGCTGGGAATGGGGTCACGCCAATCGTCCGAGGGGCAAGACCCACCTTGAGCCTTCTTCACCCCACCAGCTTTTTATTGATCTGCCAAGAGCTTGGGTCTAAGCCGGAGCCAGGTCATCCGACCAGAGACCGCGCTCCTCCAGCCATTGTCGGCTGTAAAGGCGAGACTGATAGCGGGTGCCGCCATCACACAAGATAGTGACGATCGTGTGCCCTGGCCCCATTTCTTTAGCCAGTTTGACAGCCGCCGCAACGTTAATGCCCACCGAGCCGCCCATGAATAGGCCATCTTTGTAGAGCAGCTGGTAGAGCACCCTCAACGCTTCGGGGTCGTCGATACGAATGGCGTCGTCAGCCGGGGCATTTTCCATGTTGGCGGTGACGCGGCTGTTGCCAATGCCTTCGGTTACCGAGTTGCCTTCGGTCGAAATTTCGCCCGTTTTGACATAGCTGTACAGGCCGCTGCCCAGCGGGTCAGCCAGTACGCATTTGATGTTGGGGTTTTGCTCTTTGAAGAACATAGCAGCGCCGGCGTAGGTGCCGCCGGTGCCGGTTGCAGTGACCCAGGCGTCGATCTTGCCTTCGGTCTGAGCCCAGATCTCGGGCGCGGTGGTTTCGTAGTGGGCGCGGCGGTTGGCCAGGTTATCGAACTGGTTGGCCCAGATGGCGTTTTCCATTTCTGCGGCCAGCCGACCGGAAAGCCTGACGTAGTTGTTGGGGTCTTTGTAGGGAACGGCGGGAACGGTTCTGACCTCTGCTCCCAAGGTTCGCAGCAGGTCAATTTTTTCCTGCGACTGGGTTTCGGGAATGATGATCAGGCAGCGGTAGCCTTTGGCGTTGCAGATGTGGGCCAGCCCAATGCCAGTGTTGCCTGCAGTGCCCTCGACCACGGTGCCGCCCGGCTTGAGCAGCCCTCGATCTTCTGCATCCTTGATGATGTAGAGCGCTGCCCGATCTTTGACGGAGCCGCCAGGGTTGAGAAATTCTGCCTTGCCCAGGATTTCGCAGCCTGTTTCTTCGCTGAAGCTGTTGAGGCGAATCAGGGGGGTATTACCGATGGCGGCAACGAAACCGTGTTTGATGTCCATTCCGAGCTTTGGGTTACTGCAATCACACAGTTATCATCCTAAGGCGAAATGAGAGGGCTCTGGCAGCCCAGTTACTTGCTCAGAGGATATCGCTTGGGCAAGTCAGCCTAAGAGGTGAGGCTTCTAGCGGCAGAGGTCAGTTCAAAATCTCTCTAAGGGCAGACAGTAAAGCCTCCACATGGTGCGGCTGAATCCAGTAGTGGGTGACGGCCCGGAACTTTTGCCCGCCGTAGCTGCCCAAGCGGATGCCGTAGGTGTCATAGAGTTTTGCCATCAGGTCTTGCGGCAGAATGGGCACGGTATCGGCCAGGGAGAAGAAGACCATGTTGGTCTGCACCTGCTCCGGGTTGATGAGGATGCCTGGAATTTGGGCCAACCCCTGGGCCAGCCGCTGAGCATTGGTGTGGTCTGCCGCTAGCCGCTGGGTCATCTCCTGCAGCGCAATCAGCCCGGCAGCCGCTAAGATACCTGCCTGCCGCATGCCGCCACCCAGCAACTTGCGGGTGCGGCGGGCCTGATGGATAAAGTCTCGATCGCCTACTAAGACAGAGCCGGCTGGGGCACAAAGGCCCTTGCTGAGACAAATGCTGACAGAGTCTACGTGCTGGGCAATGGTTTTGGGGTCGATCTGCAGGGCGGTGGTAGCGTTGAACAGGCGGGCTCCATCGAGGTGCGATCTCAACCCATGCTCCTCTGCAATCTGCCGAATTCCAGCAAAATAATCTGGCTCAATGGCTGCTCCATGATTGCCCCCAGAACTATTCTCAGTGAGGATCAGGCGGCTGCGGGGCCAGTGGGGGTTGTCGCCGCGAACGGCTGAGCGGATCTGATCCAGGTCCATGCGGCCCTGAGGGTCGGTCGGCAGAGGCCGGGGCGTGATGCCGCCCAGCACAGCTAAGCCGCCCGCCTCCCAGCAAAAGATGTGGGCATCTTCTCCTAAGATCGCCTCATCGCCTCGCTGGGCGTGGGTCAGGGCAGCGATCAAATTGCCCTGGGTGCCACTGCTGACAAATAGACCCGCTTCTTTGCCCAACAGTTCGGCAGCAAATACTTCCAATTCATTAACGGTGGGGTCTTCGCCATACACATCGTCTCCCACAGTGGCCGTCGCCATCGCTTCTCGCATGGCAGGCGTGGGCCAGGTAACGGTATCAGAGCGAAAGTCGAGGGTGTCCATAGGGCAGCTTGTTCTTTGCTTCAAGGATGATCGCAGATTGTCAGAATCAGGGGGTTTGGTGCGCTACCAACCCTCGGAACTCAGGTTTTCCGTCACAATAGAAGGAAGGCGAAGCAAGAGGCGATGAATCTATGCGTTTACTCCACACCATGCTCCGAGTGGGCAACCTGGAAGAGTCCCTAAAGTTCTAT
>JACVRP010000284.1 GCA_014534385.1 Cyanobacteria bacterium Co-bin13 | reverse complement strand
GGGGAGACGCGGGGAAACTACCCATCTCCCTACCCATCCACCCGCCCCCACCTCCCCCCTCTGCCTTTTCCCGTCTGCCGTCTTCAATTGTGAAGGAGACATCACAGACAAAACCCTATGCCCCCGCGTTGGCCCCGTAAGCCTGACCGTTACGATCCCGCCTTTCGCCGGTTAGATGACCGGATGAATTTTGCAATTCATGTGGCGGTATTTTCTGCTATTAACTCAGGGCTGTGGTTCTTTCATCAGGTCAACCCGCTGTGGGTGCCCTGGGTAGGCCAGTTCACGCCGATCTGGCTGGTGGCGCTAGGGGCTCATGCGGTGTATGTGTTTGCGATCGCAGATTACTCAGGCACCTACACCCCCGAGGAGGACGCTGCGAGTAACAAAGGATCTTGAGATATGGCTTATTCCACCACTTCAGAAGCGATCGAAGCCCTAGCGGCTGAGATTGGCGAAAATATCTACCTCGATATTGCTAAATGGCATCTGTATCTGGGCGATGCCAAGCTGCACACGCCTTTGGCTGAGCGGCTTTATCCCCTGCTGCAAAACCGCAGCCTGTCTGAAAATGCGGTCAATGATGCGCTGCAAACCATGACTGTGGCGATTGGGGGTGGGCGGCGACAGCTGCCCCTCGCTGAATTTCTGCCTTCCTCGGGTCAGCGTGATCTGATGCGGCTGTTGGAGGATTACCAGAATAAGCTCTAGGGCTAGGTCAAAGGCAGACGTTGGAAGGCGGAGGGCCGACACGACAGCTCTTCTCTGAGATATTCCCTCGTTGCCATTTCGTTGACCCCGGATCGACACCGATCCGGGGTTTTGTTTTCGCGTCTAATTAACGTTCCTTTATTGGGCTTAACACCTAGCGGTTGTGCTCTCATCTTTGGCAAGTTCTCAGAGCGATCTTGTGCTGGGCTAGGAAAGGCTCGGTAGGGCCAAGGGTTGTGGACAAGAGGCTGCTCGAAAGCGCGAAATATTTGGGGCAGGTTGTGTCTCAGGAAACCATTATTTGATGGACAAAAGTTAATATAGAAATTAGTTATTTGTTGAGAGCGGCGCAGGAGAGATCATGACCGGATTTATTCGCGGTTTGTTTGGTGGTAAGAAAAAGGAAGAGCCCCCACGGCCCCTAACCCCAGAGGAAAAAGCGGCTTATTATCTAGATCCCGATGATGCCAAGTCCTACGGCAACATCGAGTACATGCGCACCAGCAAAACTGTAAGGCGCACCTTTGCCCGCAAGAGAGGGGTAGCTGAGGAGCTAGCCAGCGTTAGACAAATCTCTGCGATGGAGATGCAGCGGCTGCGGGAAGACGGCACCCCCGATGTGACGGTCAATGGTCAGGCATCCTACGGAGCAGTTGCGCCGAAGGATGATACGGTGGCCAAGCGGCGGCAGCTCGACAGCAGCATGGACATGTTCCGCAACATGGCCAAGGACATGAAGAAGTAGGCAAATCGCCTATCCCAACTTTAGGGGCGAAGCATTGCAGAGTAGGTCCGTGCAGGATTGCAAGGGCGTCTTTGCAGGGCTTCGCCCCTTGTCTGTGTCGGTCTAGTAGGACGTGTCGGCGACGCCGTAACGCATTCTGTAGCGCATCGTCTTAGAAGGATTTGATGCGTTACGCTGCGCTAACAGCCTCCTACATCTACTTCTGCAAACCCTGGGGCTGCATGTAGTCTGGATATCCTTGGATTGGCTTTAGTTCTGGCGGACGGTAGGTGAGTTGCTTGCTGGTGGTCTTGCCCAGAGCAACTAAGGATTCTGCCATTTTCACGGCTGCGGCCACAGCATCGATGACGGGGACTCCAAGGGCGGCTTCCAGCGCCTGGTCCAGACCGCTCATGCCCGCGCAGCCCAGGCACAAGGCTTCGGCCCCATCTTCTTCAATGGCGCGGCGGCCCATATCAATTAGGGCTGCAATGGTGGTGGTGCGATCGCACGTCTCTAACACCGCCAAGTCTGTTGTCCTCACGGAAGCACAGCGGCTGCCCAAGCCAGTTTTCTGCACCGTTTTTTCCACCATGTCGCGCACCCGGTGGGTAGTGGTCACCACGCTCCACTTGGCGGCCAGCATATTGGCGACGTACATGCTCGCTTCAGCAATGCCGATCACCGGGCGGCGGGTAATTTCGCGGGCGGCTTCGATGCCGGGGTCACCCCAGCAGGCCAGGATAAAGGCGTCGGAGTCGGTATCTAAAACAATCTGCTCCAGGATGCCGGGAATTGCCAGGTATTCGTCGTAGTAGCACTCAATCGAGGCGGGGCCGCTTTTGGGCTGTACGGTGGTGAGGTGGGTGGCGTGCGATCGCACTGCCTGAGCCGTGGCGTTGATGCTGTGGGTCATCTCCTGGCAGGTGTTGCCGTTGATGATCTTGATATGAAAAATGGGCCGATCAGCGTCTTGTGTAGCTGGGTCAAACATAGCTATCTCCAGGCCCCTAGGGCTTTTGTTAGGCTGCTCCTTGATCTAACAGGTTTGGCTCCGCAGGGCAGTCAGACGAGAACAGTTGGCGTTTTGATACCGCTGTAAACTGTCTCTTGGCCCATCATGGGGTCCGGTGCAGCGTGTATCCTATTGAGCAGCTAAAAAATGTGACGCAACGTTGCCCATTAGAAAACCCAGACATTCCGTTTATTGAGGAATTACTGCCATGTGTGGAATCGTAGGCTATATCGGTACCCGCGCCGCCAGCAATATCTTGATGGAAGGTCTCCGCAAGCTGGAGTACCGGGGCTATGATTCTGCGGGTATTGCCACTGTTTTAGAAGGCGAGCTGCACTGTGTGCGGGCCAAGGGCAAACTGCAAAACCTGCAAGACAAGTTAGATGGTTTGACAACCCGGCTCGGCTTGGTATCGGCCACACCCGCTGGGCTACCCACGGCAAGCCAGAGGAATACAATGCCCATCCCCACCGCGATACTGAGGGCCGCATTGCCGTAGTGCAGAACGGCATTATCGAAAACTATCGGGAACTGCGGGAAACCCTCAAGGCCAAGGGCCACGAGTTTCGCTCCGACACCGACACCGAGGTGGTGCCCCACCTGATTGCCGAGTATCTCAAAAATCCGGTGACAGGTGCCCAGGGCCTCAGTGCTCAATCTGCCCTACTAGAAGCGGTGCGGCAGGCGTCTAAGGATTTAACGGGGGCTTTTGCGCTGGCGATTGTCTCGGTGGACTTCCCGGATGAGCTGATTGTGGTGCGGCAGCAGGCCCCCCTGGTGATTGGCTTTGGCCAGGGCGAGTTTTTCTGCGCCTCTGATACGCCTGCGATTGTGCCCTACACCTGCGCCGTGTTGCCAATGGAAAATGGCGAACTGGCTCGGCTAACGCCGCTGGGGGTGGAAGTTTACAACTTTGAGGGCCTGCGACTGCGCAAGCATCCGCTCACCCTCAACTGGAACCCCATCATGGTCGAGAAGCAGGGGTTCAAGCACTTCATGCTGAAGGAGATCTACGAGCAGCCCGGCGTAGTTCGCACCTGCCTGGAAACCTACATCGACAGCACCTGGACGGCGGCCAACGCCAGTGCTTCGCCGATGAAATTGGGCCTAGCTGACGACTTGCTCGATGGCCTAGAGCACGTTCAGATCGTGGCCTGTGGCACTAGCTGGCACGCCAGCCTGGTCGGCAAATACCTGCTAGAGCAGCTGGCAGGCATTCCGACGATGGTGCAGTATGCCTCTGAGTTTCGCTATGCCCCGTCGCCCCTGACCCGCCATACGCTGACCATTGGCGTTACCCAGTCGGGGGAAACGGCAGATACGTTAGCGGCGCTAGACATGGAGCAGCAGCGCCGCACGCTCCACAGCAATCCTGAGCTAAAGCCGCGTATGCTGGGCATTACCAACCGCTCAGAAAGCTCCCTGTCTCGCCTAGTGCCTCACATTATCGACACCCACGCGGGCATTGAAATTGGGGTAGCCGCCACCAAAACCTTTACGGCTCAGGTGATGGCCTTTTACTTTTTGGCGCTGGAGCTGGCCTACCGCCGTCAGGCGCTGTCTTCAGAGCGCATTGAGGAGATTATTGAAGGGCTGTGGCAGCTCCCGGCTCAGATTGAGCAGGTGCTAGAGAGCCAGGAGCGCTATATCGAAGACTTGGCCCACAACTTTGCTGAAACTCAAGACTTTATTTTCCTGGGCCGGGGCATCAACTTCCCCATTGCGCTAGAAGGGGCACTCAAGCTCAAGGAAATCAGCTACATCCACGCGGAAGGCTATCCGGCGGGCGAGATGAAGCACGGCCCAATTGCACTGCTCGATGCGAAGGTGCCGGTGGTTGCGATCGCAATGCCCGGTACAGTCTACGACAAAGTCCTCTCCAATGCCCAAGAAGCCAAAGCCCGCGACGCCCAGCTAATCGGGGTGGTGCCGATAAATGACCCCGAGGCGGAAGAGACGTTTGACGAGCTGTTGCCCGTGCCGGTAGTGGATGAGCTGCTCTCACCTCTGCTGGCGGTGATTCCGCTGCAGCTGTTGGCCTATCACATTGCGGCGCGCCGTGGTCTAGACGTAGATCAGCCTCGTAATTTGGCCAAATCGGTGACTGTGGAATAGGCGTGTCGAGAAACCGGGTTTCTGCTAGAGGCGTTAGAGATTGACTGTTTTGCCCACGGCAGAAACCCGGTTTCTCTGGCGAGAGGTGTGTGCGCCAGGAACCGGGTTTCTGCCGGAAATACAGCGGACTAGGAAACCCAAACAGATTTGGGCATTAAGCAATGAACATTCTGTGCTCCTGGTTCTAGGCTGCCGATACGAGCATCTAGCGCCAGACTCGCCAAAGAGTAAGCATCCAGTGCGGCTAGCCCTTTCTCTTCCTGAAGCCGTTCAATCAGTGCCAATGCAGATATGTTCATGGCCTCCATGGCGTCTGCATTCACTGCGTGCGTGACGTAATAGTCACGCGTGTCTGCTTGAGGGAGTGGCGGTAGAGCTGGGCTGTCTTCCTTAGGCAGCATGCAATAAACCCCTTTGAGTTGGTTTACCACTTCAGCAACTCGAATATCGCCATAGGTAGTCATATACTGACGCGCTTCACGGCTGTTCATTCCTTTCCACTCAGCGAGGAACTTGATAGTTTCCTCCTCCAGAAGCTGAATGGCGGTATTTATATCCCGGTCGTAGCCCAAGGTCATCCAGTGCGTAGGCGATTCTACTCTAGGCCAAGTTAAAGGTTGGC
>JACVRP010000175.1 GCA_014534385.1 Cyanobacteria bacterium Co-bin13 | reverse complement strand
GCTAAAGGCTGCCCATCAGCGCCAGATTAAAGTTGTCTTAGATGGCGTTTTCAATCACAGCAGCCGAGGCTTTTTCTACTTCAATGATGTTTTAGAAAATGGCCCCCATTCCCCCTGGCTAGACTGGTTTAGGGTCGAGGGCTGGCCCCTGTCCGCCTACGACGGTTCTCAGCCTGCTAACTATATGGGCTGGGTGGGTAACCGAGCGCTACCTAGCTTTAACCACGACAACCCCAATGTTCGGGAATACATTATGCGGGTGGCCGAATACTGGATTAAGCAGGGCATTGATGGCTGGCGTTTAGATGTGCCGTTTGAGGTTAAGACAGAGGGATTTTGGCAGGAGTTTCGGACTCGGGTTAAGGCGATTAACCCTGAAGCTTACATCGTTGGGGAGGTCTGGCACGATGCCAGACCCTGGCTGGACGGTACCCAGTTTGACGGGGTGATGAACTATCTCTTTACGGGCCCTACGATTGCTTTTACCGCTAAAGATCGGGTGCTGCTGCCCCTGGTAGAAGAACCTCACTACTTTCCCTATCCGGCCTTAGATGGCGCTGGCTATGCCGCTAAGATTCAAGCTCTTTTAGAACTGTATGATTGGCAGATTCAGCAGACTCAGTTAAATGTTCTCTCTAGCCACGATACTGCCCGAGTTTTGGGAATTGCTGATGGAGATGAGGCTAGCATGGCGCTGGCGGTGCTGCTGCAAATGACTTTTCCAGGGGCTCCCAGTGTTTACTACGGTGATGAAGTTGGGCTAGCGGGGGGACTAGACCCTGATTCTCGCCGCGTTTTTCCAGCGGAGGAGCAATGGAACCAGAACCTGCTCAAGCTGCATCAGGACTTGATTGCCCTGCGTCATGCTCACCCGGCGCTCCGGACGGGTACCTATGACTGTGTTTTGGCTGAAGGCGATGTGTATGCCCATACCCGCACCTCCTCCAAGGAGACGCTTTTAACGGCGGTCAATACGGGCGACTCCGCTGCTGAGGTTAAGGTCAAAATAGCGGGCTCGGATGCTTGGCAAACCCTCTTTTCCTATCAGGATGCGGGCTTTGAATTTGCTGATGCTCAGGTTTATTTAAAGCTGCCGCCGCGCTCGGGGCTGGTTTTAGGCTAGCGAGGATCTGTGAAGGGAGGTTAGCCCTGCTCCTCGGCCTGGGGCAAGTCTTGCTCAGGCGAGTCTTGCTCAGCGGAAGTCTGTGGCTCTACGGCTCGAAAGGCAAATGGAATTAACCGCCCCCCGGGTATCGGCAGCCAGGTCTTAAAGGTTTGTCGGATAGAGCGGCCTTCGCGGACAAAGACGAGCGGCAGCAGTGCGATCAGCCGTAGCACGCTAGACAGCGCAAACACACCTAAAATGCCGCCATAGCGGGGTGTCTCTGCTAAGAAGCCGCCTGCGGTCGTGCCTAGGGCACCGCTGACTCCGGCGATGGCGGCTGCGATCGCAAAATAGTTAGCATGGTGCCGCATCGGGGCAATGCCCATTTGCAGGTTGTTGTTACACAAATCAATCGCGGCCCAGGTACCCCCACCCAGCATGTGCAGCAGCGGCAGCCACAGCACCAGAGACAGCGCATTGGCCCCTGTCCCCAGCCAAAGAATTGGCGTAACGGCCACCAAAATGCCTACCAGCAAGAGCAAAAAGCGATTGCCCATGCGATCAGCAATGCGCCCCCAAACCAGCAGCATTAGCAGGTTGGCCCCCGCTGACAGGCTGTTGTAGATCGTCACCAGGCCAACATCCAAGGCCAGGTTATCCAGCAGGTACAGGTTGAAGAACGGGGCACTCAGGTTAACCGCAAACATCCAAACGGCAAAGTAGAGCAAAAACCGCAAAAAATTGCCATTCTGCCAAATCGACGAAGGCTCCTCCACCCCCTGACCCCTCCGCGTCTCCCCCGCTCCCCCGATCCCCTGCTCCCCCGCTCTCTCCCCTTCCTCAACTTCCCCAACTTCCTTACCCCGCCGCTTCCCCACCGCCAATTGGTGAATCTGCTCCTGCGGGTCAACATCCATCATCAGCGCCTGAAAGGCTAGGCTGACAAAACCGGCCGCAATGCCCAATACCAGCACCAGCCCGTAACCCTGGAGCGTTCCCCCCGGCCAGCGGGAGACAATCAGGCCCCCAATCGGAATGGCGATTAGACTGGTCAGACTGGCGACGCTGTTGCGAAAGCCAAAGTACCGCCCCCGCAGTCGGTGTGGCACCAGGGCCGCCAGCCAGCTCAGCCAAGAAGCGCTGCCCAAAGCGCCGATAAAGCTCGTAGAAAAGACCATAGCCAGGGTTAGCAGGACTAGCTGCTCTGAGGAGAGGTAGCCCAGACCTGCGATCGCAATTCCCCCCACCAGGCCAAACCAGGGCAGCCGCGCCAGCGTATACACCAGCAGGTTGTACCAGCGACGGCTGCGGCTGCGGTTAGACAAATAGGCCCCCAGCGGCTGCAGCAGGTTAGCCAGCATCGGAATTGAGGCCAACAGACCAATCTGCGTCGGGCTGGCCTGAAGCTCCACCAGCAGATTGCTGAGAAGTACGCCGCCAGTGGTCGTGGTAAAGATCGTGGCAAACAGCCCATCCAGCGTAGACGCGCGCAGACTAGCCCGAATCGAGTCTTTATCCTCCTGGGGCGGCACCTCAACTTTGGGCTCTGTATCGAGCACCAGGGGCAGGGCCACCCGACCTACCTTAATCTGCAGCAGCTCTTCTGCTAATGGAGTTTCAGCCGGTATCAGATCCATAGACTCGGTTGCAAAATCAGGGGCAGTCCATGTGCAGCGTAAACAGCCTCAGCCCTGTTAAACACCCTCTGTGGGGGAGGAATTGGGATCTGTCTAGCAGGGGACGCGTCCAAACGCCTTCCCTAGAAATTCCCTTTTCCCGCCTATCTTGAACACATCAGGCACCCCTCGGCAGCCGTGCCCGAGACGATGCCTGCCCCCCACACCCCTTTGTGACTACTGTCTCTACTGACTAAAGAGACAACGAGGAGCCAATTGACCAGGGCACTCTTAAATGAGTGCCCTGCTTTGTTTTGTCTGTTCTAGTAGCGGCTGTAGGCGGGGTCTTCCTCCAGGTTGGTGCGCAGTTCCCGTTGGGGTGGCAGGGGCTTGCGCCGGTTCCACCAGGGCTCGTGCAGCAGGGTATAGAAGCAGGGAATGATGAACAGGGTCAGCACGGTTGCCAGGGAAAGCCCGGAGAACACGACGATGCCCAGGGGCTGCAGGAACTCTGAACCTTCTCCGAGGCCCAGGGCCAGGGGAAACAGACCCAGTACGGTGGTGATGGTCGTCATCAGAATGGGGCGTAGCCGCTGGGGGGCCGCCTGCAAGATGGCGGCGGTGCGGGAACAGCCGGTGCGATCGCAAATCTGATTGGCCAGCTCCACCATAATGATGGCGTTGTTAACCACAATGCCCACCAGCAGCACTGCTCCTACAATCACCGTTGCGCCAATCGCCGTTTGGGTTAGGAACAGGCCCAAAATGCCGCCCGCCAAGGCCAGAGGCACCGTCAGCATGATCACCAGGGGATCGATCAGCGAGTTGTACTGCACGGCCATGACGACAAAGACCAGGAAGGCTGCCAGGCCGCCCAGGATACCTAGCGATCGCTGTAGTTCTTGATTCGCCTCACCGCTGCTGCTGGGAAGAATCGTTACCCCTTCTGGCAGCTCTAGGTCGGCCAAGATCTCGTCGACTTCGGCTAGGGCATCGCCCAGACTGGCATCTTCGACCAGACTACCCGCAACTAGAAAGACCTGCCGCTGGTTAATCCGCTGAATTTCGCCGGGAGCTTCGCCAATCTCAATCTGGGCCAAATCGCCTAGCTGCAGCAGCTGCCCGTCGCTGGCAAAGACAGGAATTTGCCGCAGCTGCTCAGGCCGCTGCACCGATCCGGGGGCAAGCTGCACCTGGATATCGACTAGCCGATTGCCCCGCTGCAGCTGCGTTGGCACGCTGCCATTCAGGGCGGTCTCAATGGTGGCTCCAATCTCTTGGCTGTTCAGACTCAGGTCGGCCACTCTAGCCCAGTCGGGCCGGATCTGGATCTCGGGCTGAGGCTCCTCACCGTCGCGTCGATAGCGGGCCAGAGTCGCGTTTTGGCCGAGCGCTGCCAGGACCTGTTGGCCAGCCTGATTCAGGGCTTGGCTGTCTTCCCCTTGGAGCATGACGTCAACATCAGCCCGCACCGGCGAATTGCTCAGAATAAGACCCCGCACACTGCCCGGATTAAGCCGCAGTGTAGTGTCTACCAGGGGCAGCCGACTGATCTCGGCACTCATGCGATCGACAAAAGCCGGCACGTTGGTGTCGGGCTTTAGAATGATGGTGCTAGAGCCGCGTGCGGTATTTTCGTTGGTCGAGGTGCCAAACAAACTGCCGCCCGCCGTTGTAAAGACAAACTCCGTCTCTGGCTGGGCCAGCAGCAGTTCATCGACTGCCGCCATGACTCGACGGTTGCCCTCCACGGTAGTTCCAGCTGGAAACTGAGCATTGAGGTTGGCCTGTCCATTGCTAATGCGGGGCAAAATTTCCTGGGGAATCTGACCTACCATCCAGAAGCTGCTGCCGCCGAAGATAAGGATGGCGGCCCCAACAATCAGCAGTCGCCGCTGCAAGATCCAGGTCAAAATCTGGCCGTAGCGCCGGGTTACCCCCTCTAGCCGCCGACTAAACCAGCGAAACGGCCCCATATTTCGCAGGGAGTTTTTGCTGCGGATCATTAACAGCCGGGAAGCCAGGGCGGGTACCACCGTCAGCGCCACCACCATTGACGCCGCTACCGAAAAGCTAATCGTCAAAATCAGCTCATTAAACAGCAGCGCCACAAATCCCCCAATCAGCAGGAACGGCAGAACCGCCACTAGGTTGGTTGTGGTTGAAGCCAGCAGGGCTGACTCTAGCTCTTGGCTGCTTTCCTCTGCCTGGCGCAGAATTTCCCGCTTACGCCCCGCTCCACTGGGGTAGCCGCTGCCGTTGTGACCGTCACTGCCGTTATGGCCGTTACTGCCGTTGTGACCATTACTGCCGTTGTGACAATTACTGCCGTTGTGACCATTACTGACGCTGTGGTTAGACTGATCGAGTAAATCTGCCTCCTCAATCCGCTTGGTAATGTTCTCCAGCATGACGATAGAGTTGTCCACCACAATGCCCACCCCCAGGGCCAGACCGCCCAAGCTAAACACGTTTAGGGTTAGCCCAAACAGCCCCATTAGCATCATTGCAGCCAGGGTAGCTAGGGGAATGGCCAGCACAATGATCAGTGTTTGCCGTAGCGAGCCCAGGAACATCAGTACCGCCACAGCGGCCAAGGCTGCGCCCGTCAGGCCAGACATGGCCACGTTGTTAATCGAGTTACGAATGAAGCGAGACTCGTCCAGGGTGGCGGTCATCTGCAGGTCTTGCGGCATCAGCCCTGCCTGCTGCATGCTCTCTAACCGCTCCTGTAAGCCTTCGACTACCTGCACCGTGTTGGCATCTGGCTGTTTTTGAATGCTGACCTTGACTGCCGGAGTGCCGTTTAGGTTAACAAAAATCCGCTGCTCGGCAGTGCCGTCTTCAATGGTGGCTACGTCTCTCAGGTAAATCTGCTGGGGCGGATCCGTATCAGCCACGGGAATAGCTAGATTCTGCAGATCCTCTGCCGATTCAAAGCGACCCACCAGTCGGGTTGGTACCTCGGTCTCGCCACCCCGCAAACGGCCCCCAGAGGTGTCTTGGTTACGGGCTGACAGGGTGTTAAGCACGTCAGGCAAGGTGACCCGAGTTGCCTGAAGGCGCTGCAGATCAATGTTGACCTGCACTTCCTCCTCGACGCCGCCAGAGACATCCACACTTGCTACCCCCGGCACCCGCGCCAGTTCCCTGGCGAGCTCTTCTTCGGCAAAAACGCGCAGGTTTTGGATGGGTAGAGAGGGCGAGGTTAGAGCCATCTCATAGACCGGCAGCTGGGAGGGATCTACTTTAAACAGCCGGGGGGCCTCTACGGTATCGGGCAGGTTGCCCCGGGCCCGGTTGAGGGTGGCGGTCGCATCATTTAGGGCCTGGTCAATATTGCCCCCTGGCTCGAAATACAGGTCAAGACTGACCCGGCCCTCCCGCGTTTGGGAGAAGACCTGAATCACGCCTTCGGTTGCAGACAGGGCTTCTTCTAGAGGGCGAGTAATTTCGTCAATGGCGACCTCTGGGGCAATGCCGGGGGCATCTAGCCGCAGGCCAATGCGAGGATAGGTGATCGACGGCAGCAGGTCTACCGGGGTGCGCAGGGTGATAAATACCCCCAACACAATCAGGGCCAGAGTCAGCATCAGGGTGCCGATGTGTCTTCGAATGGCGATGCTGCTGAGGCTAAATCTAGGGGCTGCGGAGGCTTGTGTCATGGGCTTGCAGGTGAAGGAGCAGGGGGATATGAGCGCCCATCTTAGGCAAACTCTGTACCCGGGGCTGAAATTAAGCGGTGGGCAAAAGATCGCTTGATCAGGACTCAGAAAGCAGGCTGCGCTCAACCGCTTGACCCGGCTGGAGTGGCTGGCTGCTGCGGATCACATAGGCTTCTCCCGGCTGCAGCCCGTCTAAAATTTCGACCTCGCCGTTGACCCGCTGGCCCAGGCGAACGGGTCGAGGCTCTACGGTGGGGGCATCTCCCGCTGCGGCTACGACAAAAACCGTGTCTTCTTCGCTCTCTCCGGTTTCTAAGGCGCTTTCGGGCACCCGGATCGGTGCACCAGGGCCGGCAGAAACGGTGACTCGGGCCAGCAGGCCACTACCGATGTCGCCGTTTCGGTTTGGGAGAGTAATATCAATCGGAATCAGCCGAGAAGCCGGATCGGCCACCGGGGAAATGCGGCTGACCTGCCCCGTAAAGCGCTGGTCAGGAAAGGCATCGAGCTGAATTTCAACCGTTTGACCCAGGGAGAATGCGCTCCGGTCGCGGTCTGAGACCTGAATTTGCACCTGCACTTCCGAGAAGTTGCCCAGCTCCAGCACTTCCTGACCTGCCTGGAGAAAGTCTCCGGGTTCGGCCAGACGACGAAGCACAATGCCCGATAGGGGAGACGTGAGGGTGCTGTTAGACAGCCGCTGTCGCCCCTCCCGCACCAAAGCTCGCTGGGCTTCTACCCGCTGAGCGGCTGAGGCGATCGCCTGCTGGCGAGTTCGCGCCTGCTCTTGAGCTGAGAGCAGGGCTTGACGGGCGGTTTCTAGAGTTGTCTGGCTGCGCTGGGCTTCTTGAGCGGAAATTGCCCCCCGTTCTGCTAGGGTCTGGAGGCGCTCTGCATCGGCTTCTGCCTGCTGAAATTCGGCCTGAGCTTGGGCGACTAGGGTGCGAGCATCGGCCAGTTGAGCTTCGGCCTGGGCGACTTCAAATTCTTGGGCAGCCAATTCTGCGTTGGACTGGCCCACGGCGGCCTGGAGTATGGCCGCATCAACTTGGCCTAGGGTTTGCCCTGAAGAGACCGCATCGCCGACATCGACACTGAGGTTGACTAGGCGGCCCTCGGTTTGCGATCGCAGTGACACCAGCCGCTGCGGCGCAGTGCTGCCGGTGTAGGTGCGGGCCGTGGTATCGGTGCCTGGCTGAGCCACGGCGACATCTACCACAATGGCTCCCGACTCG
>JACVRP010000660.1 GCA_014534385.1 Cyanobacteria bacterium Co-bin13 | reverse complement strand
GGTTTGTACTACTCGATTTGAAGAAAGATTAAGCTAGATTTAGTCCAGCAGGTGTACTAGCGAAATCTTTGCTCTGCGAAAAGGATATCTACTTAACAGAAGTCAAGTCATACAACAACAGCACCAGCTCATCATCCTGCAACTGACTACGCCGCCTTCCACCGAACCGCTGAGCAATGAATCGGGTTATCTGCTCAGCGCTCCAGCCAAGTCGCTGCACCTGCTGCCGTAGCCGCTCTTGAATCTCAGACAGGGGTATTGGCAAATTAGAGGGAGAAGAAGCAGGCTGTGGAGAACTCAGTTCATCCCCCCGCACCCCCCTATTAAGAGTAAATAATTGGGAAATCGAACCAACCTCATTGGAAACGGAGCCCCTACTCTTCATAATTTGGGACTGGGTGTAAACTTCCTCGATTTCTTGCGCTTTTTCAGGATCGGGGGCTTCTGGCTCTGGTGGATTTGCAACGGCTGAAAGGCTTGCTGCTTCTGGTCGTTTACCCTCTTCTGCTGTCTGATGCTCTGGGTGCCAGAGGGAGGCATACCGATACAGCGTCTTTTTGCTGATGTTGAACTGGCTGGTAATTGCCTCAGCGCGGGCAGTTATCCCTGAGGGCAAGGCATTCTGCTGTCTTAGGGTCTCTACAGCCTGCTGGATGCGCTCCTGGGCGTCTTTGGCGAGTTGTTGGTTAAAGGGGATGATGTTGTTTTGGTGCAGGTCGCCGGTGCGCTTAGGAGCACTGCCTATCGGCCAGTAGTAGTTCTCGGCAGCTCTGGTCCAGGCTTTGACCCGGCGCTCGATGTCGGTGTGGTGGCGGCAGTAGGTTTCGTAGCCGGGGCGGCTGGTGGCAATGCGTAGGACGTAGTCTTCTAGCGCTTGGCCCTGGAACTGCTCGAAGACTACGCCGTAGCAGGCGATTGTTTTGAGCAAGTGGTTGGTTTGGCCGTAGTCCGTCCAGCCTTCTGCGATCTCGGTTTCTAGGTCGGTGCGCCAGTCTTAGACCGGGTGGCTGCGCCGCTTAGGCCGTTTACGGTGGTTGTTGCGGCCTACCTGAAGGGCCTGCCGCAGGCTGTCGAGGTCTTGGTTGGCTACTGCGCCATCCCACATCCAGAAGAAACGGCCCAGGCTGTTGCCGATGGGATTGAGGTCGTCGTCGAGCAGGCAGGAGCCGCTGCTGGGCTGTAGGGGCAGTCGGTGGGCCTGATACTCAATGAAGGCTGTGACGCCGTAGGCTTTGGCATTAGGGAAGATTTCGAGCTGGCCCTCTTTGAGGGTGAAGCCCTGGGCCTTGAGGCATTCCTTGAGGGTAACGGCCAGGTTAAAGGTGCTGACGGGTTCGGGTAGGGGAATGTAGAGATGCAGGCCACCGTTCCAGCTAGAGCGCAGCAGCAGGGTGCGGGTAATGCCGATGGTCTCTAGAGCCGCTCGAATTTGGGCGATCGCATCGGCGTTGCGGTAGACGCTGCCAGCATCGATGTCGAGCAGGGCATAGCAGGTTTCGTGGGTGAAGCGAACGCCGACCAGGGTGTTGGCATCTTGCCAGAGGTTCCAGAGCACACGGGGCCGCAGCGGGTATTGGTAACGGTCTGCCACTGGGGTTTGGCGGTGGTGTCGTCTGGCAGGGGGGCGGTGATGGCGTTCCACAGGTAGCGGCCAAAGATTTCGCAGAGGCGTTTACCGTTGAGATCGCCCGGTAAGGGTTCTGGTGTCCTGGAGGCGATCATTGCGCGCCTCCCAGAACTGGAATGGGGTATTGCATTGGGG
>JACVRP010000510.1 GCA_014534385.1 Cyanobacteria bacterium Co-bin13 | reverse complement strand
TGGCTGCCTGGATGATGTGTTCATAACTGTACTCAAGAGTTTTAGTAAAGCGGACTGGCGCTAACCCATGAAAGCTGCGATCGCAACCCTAGAAGCCCGGCTCAAGCAAGCTCTGGTGGCGGCCTTTGGCCCCGACCTAGAAGGAGCTGACCCCCTGCTGGTGCCCGCCAGCAACCCCAAGTTTGGCGACTTTCAAGCCAACGGGGCGATGCCGCTGGCGAAGCAGCTAAGGGATAAGCCGCGTGCGATCGCAGAAAAGATCCTGGCCCATCTCGACGTCAGCGACCTCTGCGAACCGCCAGAAGTTGCAGGCCCCGGCTTCATTAACCTGCGCCTCAAGACCGAGTATCTAGAGAGCCAGCTCAAGGCGGTTCAAGGCAGCGACCGGCTGGGTGTAGAACCGGCCAAGCAGCCGCAGAAGGTAATCGTAGACTTCTCCAGCCCCAACATTGCCAAGGAGATGCACGTCGGCCACCTGCGATCCACCATTATCGGCGACTCCATTGCGCGGGTGCTGGAATTCATGGGCCATGACGTGCTGCGGCTCAACCATGTCGGCGACTGGGGCACCCAGTTCGGCATGCTGATCACCCACCTCAAGGAGTCATCCCCAGAGGCGCTGACTTCGCCAGAGTCTGTCGAGATGGGCGATCTGGTGGCGTTTTACAAAGAGGCCAAAAAACGCTTTGACGAAGATGACGCCTTCAAAACCCGCTCCCGCGAAGCGGTAGTAGCGCTTCAGTCAGGCGACGAAGCCGCCCGCAAAGCCTGGAATGCCCTTTGTGAGCAGTCTCGTAAGGAGTTCCAGAAAATCTATGATCGGCTCGATATCCGGATTGAGGAGCGGGGCGAGTCTTTTTACAACTCCCTGCTGCCTGCCGTGGTGCAGGACTTAGAAGCCTTGGGTCTGTTGGTAGAAGACCAGGGTGCCAAGGTCGTCTTTGCCGAAGGCTTTATTAACAAGGACGGCGATCCGCTGCCCCTGATCATTCAAAAATCCGATGGCGGTTACAACTATGCCACCACCGATTTGGCTGCAGTTCGCCAGCGCACCGATGAGGAAGGCGCTAGCCGAGTGATTTACGTGGTCGATGCAGGCCAGTCCAACCACTTCGACCAGGTGTTCAAAGTGGCCGAAAAAGCCGGGTGGGTGCCGGACGATGTCGAACTAGTTCACGTTCCCTTTGGCGTGGTGCAGGGCGAAGACGGCAAAAAGTTCAAGACTCGCTCCGGCGAGACGGTGCGGCTCAAGGATCTGCTAGATGAAGCGGTTGAGCGCGCCCAGGCAGATATGAACAGCCGGATTCAGGCAGAAAGCCGGGAAGAGTCGCCAGAGTTTATCCAAGACGTCGCTGAGAAGGTCGGCATTGGCGCAGTCAAGTATTCAGACCTGAGCCAAAACCGCACCAGCAACTACATCTTTAGCTACGACAAAATGCTGGCCCTCCAGGGCAACACCGCCCCCTACATGCTCTATGCCTACGTGCGGGTGCAGGGCATCAGCCGTAAGGGCGGCATTGACTTTGAGCACCTGCCCCCTGAGGCCACGGTGCATCTAGAGGATGAAGCCGAGTTCACCCTGGCCCGCCATCTGCTGCAGTTAGATGAAGTGCTGGAAGAAGTCGCTTTAGAACTCTTCCCCAACCGCCTCTGTCAGTACCTGTTTGAGCTGAGCCAGAAGTTCAACCAGTTCTACGATCGCTGCTCGGTGCTTCAAGCCGAGGAGCCCCAGCGAACTTCTCGGCTAATTCTCTGCGACCTCACTGCCCGCACCTTAAAGCTGGGCCTGTCACTCCTGGGCATTCGGGTGCTGGAACGGATGTAGTCCCTCGGTTCGGTTCCCCTACCTTAGGCCCTATATCGGGGGGGAACCAAACCAGATACGATGAAAAGCATGTTTTTGCATCCGGGCTAGCCCCAGATCGCCTCGGTTGTCCCTTAAGTATCCCTGCTTAATAAAATGTCCCTGTTTGACTGGTTTGCTAACCGCCGAAAATCTGGTCCGATCAGCGAAGAGCGCCAGGAGCGCGAAATTGCCGATGGACTGTGGACAAAGTGTGAATCCTGCGGCGTTCTCACCTACACCAAGGATCTGCGGGCCAACCAGTGGGTCTGCGGGGACTGCGGCCACCATCACCGCATCTACAGCGATGAGCGCATCCGCCAGCTAATTGATGCCGATACTTGGCAGCCGCTTGATACTCAAGTTTCACCCAAAGACCCGCTACGATTTCGCGATCGCAAAGCCTACGCTGACCGCATCCGCGAAACCCAAAACAAAACGCAGATGCCCGATGCCGTCCAGACCGGAGTCGGCCAGATGGAGGGCCATCCTGTGGCCCTGGGCGTGATGGACTTTCGCTTTATGGGCGGCAGTATGGGATCGGTCGTGGGCGAAAAGCTGACCCGCATGATCGAGCGCGGCACCGACGAAGGTCGGGCTGTTGTGATCGTCTGTGCTTCCGGCGGCGCGAGAATGCAGGAAGGCATGCTTAGCCTTATGCAGATGGCCAAAATTTCAGGGGCGCTGCACCGCCACCAAGAGGCCCGTCTGCTGTTTGTGCCAGTGCTGACTCATCCCACGACCGGGGGCGTTACCGCTAGCTTCGCTATGCTGGGCGACATCATTGTGGCCGAGCCCAAGGCAACCATCGGCTTTGCCGGACGGCGGGTCGTCGAGCAAACCCTGCGCGAGAAGCTGCCCGACGACTTCCAAACTGCCGAGTATTTGCTCAACCACGGCTTTGTCGATGCCATTGTGCCGCGCACCCAGCTCAAGCAAACCC
>JACVRP010000111.1 GCA_014534385.1 Cyanobacteria bacterium Co-bin13 | reverse complement strand
GGGCAAGGCCCCGAGCCAGGTCTACAGGCGGAGAAGCTAATCCCCGCCTTACGCACCCCAAAGCCACCCAACCAAACCCCTCAAACCCCTACGTATTACAAACCCCCCACAAATCGAAATGTAACTTAGCCTACAAGCCACCTCTCTCAGATTCCCCACCCACCCACACCAGCTTTTTAATCCCACTCAGCAAAAATGCAACCACATCCCTCACTGGGATCAACCTCCCCATAACCCCTCGCAAACAGCCTTACCAAAACCTTCTAAGAAAGAGTTTTATGAGGTAAATGATAAGAACCGTAACAATTTTGCCCATTCGTTAAGTTATGTTGCAGCTACCAAAATGCGGTGCTAACGTCGGGACAAGTCGTTGCAAATCCTGGTTGAGGAGGCTAGACGCCATGCAAATCCCCGTTCCAAGCATTACTTTGAGCGTCTGAGGTTCACCCCTCAGTGTCACCCATCAACGACTCCCATCAACGACATCGCTTGCAAGCCGATTCGCCCTTAGGTTCATCAGCCCCGCTCTCTACTTTGGCCGCTTGAACCCCACGACTGGCCCTTTTCTAGTCCACTCAAATTCGCTATTCCAGCTACAGGCGCAGCCATGCCCAGCCCCCGCACGACCTTGATACAGTCTGCCCCGGCTGACCTGACTGCCCCTAATTAGGAGTCAACCATGAATTTTGAAGGAAAAACTGCTCTGGTCACCGGAGCCTCCAGAGGCATTGGCCGTGCGATCGCACACGAACTGGCCCGCCAAGGCGTCCAAAAGATCCTGCTGATCGCCCGCAACCCAGACCGCCTGGCAGAAGTTGCCACCGAAATCGAATATCTCAACACTCAAGCCATCACCCTCCCCCTCGACCTCTCTGACCCCATCAGCGTCAACGTCGCCATCGCCCACGCCTGGCGACAGCACGGCCCCATTCACCTACTCGTCAACTGCGCTGGCGTCGCCCACCAGGCCCCCTTCCTCAAAACCCGCCTGCCCCATGTGCAGACCGAAATCGCCACCAACTTGGTCGGCCTCTACACCATCACTCGCCTGATCGCCCGCCGCATGGCTACCCGCCGCGAGGGGCACATCGTCAACGTCTCCAGCCTGATGGGTAAAGTTGCCGCCCCCACCATGGCTACCTACTCCGCTACCAAGTTCGCCATTCTCGGCTTTACCCAGGCCCTCCGCAGCGAACTCGCCCCCTACAACGTCAAAGTTGTCGCCCTGCTGCCCTCCCTTACCGACACCGACATGGTGAAAGACTTCCAGTGGTTTCGCTGGGTCAAGCCAGCCACCCCCGAACAGGTGGCCCAGGCTCTAGTCCGGGGTCTACGCCAAGGATCGCCTGAAATACTGGTGGACTGGCAGAGCCAGATGGCTCTGTGGTGTCAACGTCTCTCTCCCTGGCTGCTCGACCGGGTGGTGCAGATGGCCTCGCCTTTACCGAATCGCCCTATGCCGCTGAGGTAGTCCTTCTGGGGGCGAAATCCTTTTTGAATGAGCTTGATGCGTCATCGCAGCACGTGACGCATCAAGCGTTTTCTCAGAAACAAAATCCACTGCTTGCTTTTTGCAAGCTGACATCCTTAGCATTGCAAAGGACTTCGATGGGCTGCTTCAGCCAGGACTGCAATGGACTTAAACGATCACATCCGAGAGATTCCCGACTTTCCCAAACCCGGCATTCTCTTTCGCGACATTACCCCCTTGCTGTCTCACCCGGAGGCGCTGCGCTATACGGTCGATTTGCTGGCAGAGCAGGTCGCCGACCTCAAGCCCGACTACATTGCAGGCATTGAGTCTCGCGGCTTTATTTTTGGGGTGCCGCTGGCCTGTCGAATGGGCCTGGGCTTTGCCCCGGTGCGCAAGCCTGGGAAGCTGCCCGCTGCCACCTACAGCGCTGAGTACGTCCTGGAGTATGGTACTGACCGCCTGGAGCTGCACCAGGATGCATTTCCTTCCGGCAGTCGGGTGTTGATTGTGGATGACCTGATTGCAACAGGGGGAACGGCGGCGGCGGCGGTAGAACTGGTCAAAAAAACAGGGTCAGAAATCGCCGGTTTTGGCTTCATTATTGAGCTAACGGGGTTAGCAGGCCGTAACAATCTGCCCGATTTACCCATCGTGTCTCTATTGCAGTACTAAGATCGTCGCAGTACTAAGATCGTTCCACACGCCTACTGTCTTGGATGGATTTGGATGACTTCTAGCCCATCGACCTCTAATCCCCAACGGTTCTCCGATGCCTGGAGCCGCTTCGTGAGCATCCTCACGGGTGAAAACACTCAGTACATCGTGAAGCGGCTGCTGCAGGCTCTATTGACGCTACTGCTGGCTTCGGCCCTGAGCTTCTTTGTGATTCAGCTTGCGCCGGGCAACTTTTTGGACCAGTACCGGCAGAGCCCTCAGTTTTCGCCCGAAACCCTGCAGCAGCTAGAGCAGCAGTTTGGCTTGGACCGGCCGATTTGGGAGCAGTACTGGCGCTGGCTAACCCAGATTGTGACGCGGGGCAACTTTGGCATCAGCTTTGCCTACCAGCGGCCTGTGCTGGATATGCTGTGGGAGCGGATTCCCAACACGCTGCTGCTGTCGTTTGCGTCGCTGGTGTTGACCTGGGCGATCGCACTTCCCCTAGGCATTGTTGGGGCGGTGCATCAAAATCGCGGCCTGGATCGGTTTCTCCGAGTACTGAGCTACATGGGCCAGGGTTTCCCGACCATCATCACAGGTTTGCTGCTGCTGTACTTTGCTCAGTTGACGACCCCTTTATTTCCGATTGGGGGACGCACCAGCATTTACCATGCTGATCTAACCTGGTTTGGCCAGATAGTTGATGTGCTCTGGCACATGATTTTGCCGACGATTGCCCTGACCATCACCAGCTTTGCCGGGCTGCAGCGGATTACGCGGGGGCAGCTGCTAGACGTGCTGCGACAGGACTATATCCAAACGGCGCGGGCCAAGGGTTTGCCAGAGAACCGCGTGATCTACGTTCATGCCCTGCGCAATGCCATTAACCCCCTGATCACCCTGCTGGGCTTTGAATTTGCCGGATTGCTGAGCGGCGCGTTTATTACCGAAACGTTCTTCAACTGGCCGGGCTTGGGTCGCCTGATTTTGCAGGCGGTCACGTCGCAGGATCTCTATGTGGTGATGGCTAGCCTGATGATGGGGGCGGCACTGCTGATTATCGGCAACCTGCTGGCCGATTTGGCTCTCAGCTTTAGCGATCCGCGCATTAAGCTGTCGGAAATGAACTGAGGAAACTAATGTCCCAGCTCTACTACCTGTTGCGATCGCGTCTCGACGGCAGCTACCTCGCCGCCAAGCCCCGCCAGGCCAATCCAGACCCTGATAAGCCACCTCCAGCAGGCTTTTTGCTGGTTTTTTCTGCCGACTACGATGCGCTGAGCTATCTCAATACCCACGCACCGGATCTGGCCAGTAAGTTCTCGGTTGAAACGGTCGCGTCCTCTCAGCTCGAACCCGTTTTAAGCCGCTGGGGCTTTCAAGGCGTCGGCATGGTCTCTGAACCCATGCAACCCCAGGTGGAATTTTTCAAGCGGTCTGCCCCTGGGTTTTGAGGCCTCTCCCGTAGCGATGCGTTGCCAAAGTTCAACTTCCTTCTCTTGTGGGATAGGCGTCTCGCCTGTCCAGCAAACCGCACGAGCAGGATGCTCATCCCACAAGAGCTACCCCAATTTTTCCTGCAAATACAGGGCTGTTGCCGGCGCTAGCAACACACCATTGCGATAGTGGCCCGACGCCACCCACACCTGGGGATGCCCTGGCAGTTGAGTAATCACGGGGGCGGGCTGCCCCTGGGGTCGGGGTCGTAGGCCAAACCAGGTTTTGGTGACGGTAGCCTCGGCCAGGGCGGGGCAAAATGCGATCGCACCCTGCCGCACCGCCTCCAGCCGCTCCTCTTCTAGCTTCAGGCCCAGCACCCAGCTTGGATCGGCGTCGGTAGGAAACTCGACGGTAGCCCCAATCCAGTAGCTGCCCCCACCTAGCGGTACCAGGTGAATATCGTTGCCGTTAACTACGGGCTGAAAGTCGATCTGGCCCAACGGGGCTGTTAGCTTGACCTGAAGCGCCTGCCCTAACACTGGCCCAATCGGAACTGACTGATTAAGGGACTGAGTCAGAGAGCTGCTGCCAGTTCCTGAGGCCAGGATGACGATGTCAGATACCAGGCTCTCCTCAGGGGTCTCAACGATGAGGGAATGGCTGTCGTGAGGTTGCAGCCCGTTCACCTGTCGGTCGAAGTGAAAGCGAACTCCCCGAAGCTGAGCTGCTTCGACTAGGGCTAGCGTGAGCGCGGCAGGGTCGATCTGGCGGTCTTGGGGAGAGTAAATGGCGGCGGCTACGCCCCTGAGGTTGAGGTGCGGGCAGGCGGTAGCTGTCTGTTCAGCCGACCAAATTTCTAGCGGATAGCCTTGGGTCTGTCGAATTTGCTGAAGCGACTCCCAGCGGGGCAGTTCTTCCGGGTCAAAACACAGGTTGAGAATGCCCTGGCGATTGAAGGGAAGGGATCGGCCCAGCGTGTCTTCCAATTCTGGAATGAGGGTTTCGTAGCGACGCAGGCTGGTTTCGCGCAGCCGCCAGTTGCGCCCCTTAACCTTGTGGCTAATAATGCCCATCAAAACGCCCAAGGCAGCCCCGGTTGCCCCTTGAGCCGGGGGCTGCCGATCGAGGACGCAGATTTTTAGGTCAGGGAGTTGGCTAAGCTCGTAGGCAATCATGGCCCCAACCACACCACAGCCAACAATAGTGACTCGACGCATGGGTTAGGGGCCTCGCAAACCTACCCGTTGCTGGGAATCAGGTTAAGAAAGGCGTCGAAGTCATCCAGGGCATTGCGGTACTCTTGACCAACAATCACCTGATTGCCTTCAGAGGCCGCCTGATCCAGCCGCTCTAGATGGACGTACACTTCCTTAGCTAGCTGTTTTGCCTGATCGGCATCCTTGGGTAGCAGGGTCGATGCCAGACGGTTCATCTGAAACCGCATTTCGCCCAACGGCCCGTGGATAAAGCTGCTCACGTCTACCCAGTCCTTTTCCTGGATAAAGTTTTGCAGTTCGGGGAACCGATCGCGCAGATCGTTTACAGCAGGTGCATAGATCTGGACTCTCTGGAGAATCTCAGGGGTGTAGGTAAGAGGTTGCTTGGGCGCAGCTCCACCGCAGCTCACGATAAAGGTTGCGATCGCAGCCAGAATTATGCCGAGAATTGGCCGAAAGCGTGCCATAGGGTCTTAATTCCTCGTGTTGCTATGCTCGTTGTTGCTTTCTGTTAAGAGAGCTTGAGAAAGCTGTCTGACGATACCGCCAAATCAGGCGTTTCCCGTCCAGTATTCTACGCTCCAATGGTCCCAATGGTAAGTAGGGGCTAGCGTCCCTGGTCTGCACCAGAGCGCCACACTGCATCAGCCACCCGCAGCACGTCGTACATCTCGGCTCCATCGTGTACCCGCAGGATGTCGGCTCCGCCCGCAATAGCAGCACAGCAGGCCGCTGCCGTACCCCACGCCCGCTGCTGCGGGTCTGGCTGATCCAAAATCCAGCCGATGAAGCGTTTGCGCGACGGACCAACCAACAGCGGACAGCCCAGGCTATGAAACTCCCTGAGCCGCCTCAGCAGCTCCAAGTTTTGCGGGTAGGTTTTGGCAAAACCAATGCCCGGATCAACAGCAATCATGCTGGGGTTGACCCCCACTGCGATCGCATCGTTGATCTGATGCTGCAAAAATTCGGAGATATCGCCAATCAGGTCATCGTAGTGGGTGTGCTGCTGCATGGTGGCAGGTGTGCCGCGCATGTGCATCAAAATAATTGGCACGCCCAGATCTGCCACGGTGGAGAGCATGGCTTTATCAAAGGTGCCGGCGGAAATGTCGTTGACGATATCAGCTCCGGCCCGCACTGCCGCCCGCGCCACTGCAAAGCGAGTCGTGTCTACCGAAATCGGAATTGTGCGCACCGCTTCGTCTGAGTCGGCGCGGATGGCCTCAATTACGGGCACCACGCGGTCTAGTTCATCGGCCAGAGAAATTTCTTCGGCCCCAGGTCGAGTAGATTGGCCGCCTACATCAAGAATATCGGTACCCGTCTTCGCCAAGCGCCGCGCTTGGGCCAGCGCTGCCTCAACGCTATTGAACTGCCCGCCATCGCTGAAGCTGTCGGGCGTGACGTTGAGAATGCCCATCAGGTAGGTGCGGCTGCCCCAGGTAAAGGTGCGATCGCGAATTTTCCACGGACGGGGGAGGGTTTGAGTGGTCATAGCTGGAACATCCTAATGGCACTATTTCTAGTTTGAGGGGAGCGGTAGCCGGAATCGTTCGCTGCCGCACCCGTCGATTTGTTGAAGAATTAAAGATAGCCGTATTTCTCTAGCTTAATGTCTGCCTCCCTAACTGCTCACATCCAGGTTGCAGAGACTTCTCAATTCGCATATACTCCGCCCGATGCGGCCCACAGCGCTCGCCGCATTGTGGTCAAACCCAACCTAGGCTACCCGGTCGGCCCCCCTGCCACCGTCAGCATGGAGGTTCTCAGGCGAGTTTTGCTGGGTCTACGTCAGGCCAATTCCCACGCTGAAATCTTAATTGTCGAAGGCGTCTGCTCCCCCGTTGCCTTTGAAAAAATTATGGCTAAGAACGGCCTGTACGATCTGCTCGACGAAGGCACCCAGGTGCTAGATGCCGACACACTAGAGATGGTCGAGTATCCCAACCACGCCGCCAACCCCGCCCGGTTCAAGTCCATGTGGGCACCCAAGCTCCTACAAGAAGTAGACTGCCGCATCTCCGTTGGAGCCTTTAAGCGCACCACCTTAAAAGGCGAGTTTCTCATCTCAGCCTCCCTCAAAAATCTCTATGGGCTGTTTCCCCGCGCCCGCTACAAAGCCCGCAGCACCAGCTCACGCGGCCAACTCCATCGCCCTTCTGTGCCGCTGGTTTTGCAGGACGTGTATTTCACCATTGGCCACCTCTTTGATGGAGCGGTGATAGACTGCACCCAAAAGTTCGTCAGCCGCGACTGGAAGCCAGATCGGGGTGATGCCGTACCTATCGGTAAAGTCATTTGGGGCGAGGATTTGCTGGCCGTAGACAGAGCCGCCTGCGAAGTAGCGGGGGAGGCGGTTCCCAGCTATGTAGAGGCCATTGAATCCATGCGATAACCCAAATCCGAGATGCGCTCTACTGGGTAATCTGTTGTCCAATTTGCTTGAGAATCTGCAGAGCGGCTTCTAGTTCAGTTGGCACTGTGTAGAGGGAAAACACCCGCGACAGGCTGTACTGGCTCAATGGCTGGGTCGTCAGCTTAACAAACAGCACATCATCTCCATTGGTCAGCAAACCAAAGGTGGAGCCTTCTGGCTGGGTATTGGCCATCATGTATGCCAGAGCCTGGGGCAAGGCGGATCGGGTTGAGAGGGTGGTCTTTTTGGCCTCTAGTACCAGCACCCAAAAGTTTTGCTGCAGAATTAGGGCATCAATTCGCCCTCGCAAAATTTCTTCGCCGTCGTCAATTGTGATCTCAACAGCAGCCTCTGCCCGTAGCTTGAAGGGGGGATCATAGAAGCCTGCTAGCTCTAGAAGCGGTGATGCCACCAGCAGCATGACAGAACCTTCAAGCAAATCGCCGTCTGCCCGGTGATACAGCAGACGTTGCCGCATCACAGTTAAGCGAGCCTGTTCTGTTTCACTCAAGGGTGGCAAGGGTTCTCGCCATTCAGGAAAGAACGCGCCATCGTCGCTGCGGCTCAAGCCAAAGCGGGCTTCTACTTCCGCCAACTGCTGTAGAGGTGGAATGTGCGATCGCACCTATCCTTTATCCTCATCAGGGACATAACGCAGAAAATCCCCCGGCTGAGCGTCAAACGCACTACAGATAGCCTCTTGGGTTTCTTTAGATGGAAATGCATCGGGATTGTTGTAAAGCCTATACGCAGTCGCCTGCGATAAGCCTGTGACTTTCCAAAACTCATAGGCATTCTTACAGCCCTGAGCCTTGGAAAATTCCTTAATTGCATTGACTATGCCCATTCCATGACAGTATCACCCGCATGGAGAGACTATATTTACGGCATAACTACTCTCATGCCATGATTATAATCATCGCATGAAAAACCCATGCGATGAAGCCCATTCATCGAAATCAAAGCCCAGTCCTATAGCCTGGAAAACTTGAGGACTGGGCGGCTCACTAATGGAGTTAAGACCAATGATGACAGAAAGCAAGCAAGTCCCCGATCCAGAGCTACTTGATCCAGATTTAGGCGCTGCTCAGCCTAAAGCAGTTCCTCAACCTTTAATCGATCTGAGAGATCGCCCGTCCCCCGATATTCTCAGAGTGCTAGCCATCGGCTCCCCTCCAGTAGTCAATGACTGCGTGATGACACTCTTTCGGCTCGGCTATGCCCGCCCAGAAGAATGGTCAAGTCCATTACCCTCAGTCAATCCCGGTGAAGTCATGCGAATTCTCACCAAACGATTAATGTTGGCGGATTAGAGATAGAAACTAGAGGCTGCGTTAAACAACGCAGCCTCTAGTTTTTTGATAAGTACGTCACCTAAATTAAACGTCGCTGTCATTGCGAGCGAAGCGCGGCAATCTCCTTGTAGCCGCTTTACAGGGATTGCTTCGCTCTGCTCGCAATGACTAATTAGGGCCATCTACTTAATTCCTTCCTCGTTCCAATTCCTCGTTCCAATGCTCCGCATTGGAATGCCCGACGGAGGCTCTGCCTCCCCAACTAGCAAAGCCTAAGCACCAGTTCGGATGAGCTGAGGCTAGGAAACCTAACACAGAAGACCGCTTCTCCAGGGCGGCTGCCCTCAGCAGTAAGGCCGCTGTCCTACAATGGGTGAGCTATTTGCCCGAGCTAGCCATCAGCCCTTCTCTATGAGCTACTTTCGCCCCGCTGTGGATGCTATGACAGGCTATACCCCCGGTGAGCAGCCCCCGCCGGGAACGCCAGTCATTAAGCTCAACACCAACGAAAATCCCTATCCGCCTTCCCCCCAAGCCATTGAGGTGCTGCGAACCTTAGATAGCGAATGGTTGCGGCGCTACCCCGATCCCTATGCCAGGGAGTTTTGCCGGGCGGTTAGCCAGGCCCTAGGGGTGCCCCCTGAGTGGATAGTGGTGACCAACGGCAGCGATGAACTGCTGAATGTGCTGGTGCGCGCCTGTGCCGAGGGCTGCGATCGCAAGATCGTCTACCCCACCCCCACCTACGTGCTCTACCCCACGCTGGCGGCCATGCAGGCAGCTCAGGTGGTTGAAATCCCCTACGACGAAGACTTTCAGCTACCGCTGAAGAAACTGGTGGCCGCCCAAGGAGCGCTCACCCTGATCGCCTCACCCAACAGCCCTTCGGGGCATCTGGTGCCGCTGGCCGATCTGCGGCAGCTAGCCCAGCAGGTGTCGGGCGTGCTCGCCATTGATGAGGCTTACACAGACTTTGCTGAATCCTCAGCCCTGCCGCTGGTCGAGGAGTTTGAAAACGTGATTGTG
>JACVRP010000622.1 GCA_014534385.1 Cyanobacteria bacterium Co-bin13 | reverse complement strand
ACGGGCGGCAGGTAGCAGCGGGCCTCTCTAACGGCACTGTGCGGCTGTGGACAACTGAGCGAGGGGAAGTCGTGAGAACCTTGAGCGGGCATCGGTATGCGGTGCGTGCGATCGCAATCAGCGCCGACGGCCGTACCCTGGCCAGCGCCAGCGCCGACCAAACGCTCAAGCTCTGGAACCTGCAGACAGGCCAGCTCCTCCGCACCATCGCTCTAGATCCGACCGACGGCATTCCCCTCACTGTGCTGATCAGCGCCGACGGGCAGCGCCTGGCCACCGCCACCAACCGAAACACCCTGCAGCTTTGGAATGCTCAAACCGGCCAGCTGCTTCGCACCTTTGTCGATGAGGCCGTTAACCTGCCCCCCGGTATGCCCATCGCCTTTAGCCCCGACGGCCAGAAGGTAGCCACCGCCGACGTAGACTACAGCGTCAAGCTGTGGAACGCCAGCACCGGAGCCCGCCTGATTACCCTAAAGGGCCACAGCCAGCGGGTGCAGCACCTCGCCTTTAGCCCCGACAGCCAGCGCCTAGTCAGCACTCAAGACCAAACCGCCCACCTGTGGAACCTGCAAACCAACGAATCTATCCGCACCCTTAACCTGGACAACTCAGTAGGCCACCCCATCCGACCCAACAACCTGGGCTACGTCACCTTCAGCCCCGACGGCAAAGTTCTCGCTGCCAGTACCCTGCTGCTGCCCCTGATCGAAAGCGAGCCCATCCCGCAGCAGGGCCTTACCCTCTGGGATGCCACCAGCGGTCAATCCCTGATGCAAATTCACAACGTCACCCAGTTTCAGTTCAGCCCCAATAGCCAGTTTCTAGTGGCCAACGGGCGACTGGTGCAGGTTTGGCAGGCTTATACGACGAGGGTGGTAAGGGAGTGAGGTGGTGAGGTGGTGGGATAGGGGAATGCGGGAGGAAGGCAGAAGGAGAAGACGCGGGGAGGGGGAGACGCGGGGACGCGGAGAGTTCAAGCCTTCAATCCTCTATATCCCTCAATCCATTTCACCTTTCCTCCCCGCGTCCCCGCGTCCCCATGTCCCCGCGTCTCCCCCGACCCATTCACCCATCCACCCATCCACGCCCCTCTACCGCACCGCCGCCTGCGGCAGCGCCGGGGCCAGCACCCGATCAATCTCTTGCAGCACGTCGTCACTTAGGTTAACGCCAGAGGCGGCGGCGTTATCTTCTACCTGTTCGGGGCGGCTGGCTCCGATGATGGCGGAGGAGACGCGGCTGTCGCGCAGGACCCAGGCCAGGGCGAGCTGGGCCATTGAGAGGTCGAGCTGCTGGGCGATGGGCTTGAGGTTTTGAACGGCGCTGAGGATGCGATCGCTTCTCAGGCTTTCCATGTAGCCGTTCATCTGGTCGTTGGCGGCGCGGGAGTTTTGGGGGGGAGCTTCGCCGGGCCTGTACTTGCCGGTGAGCACGCCCTGGCCCAGGGGCGACCAGACGATTTGGCCGATGCCGTTGGCGGCACAGAGGGGAATGACTTCGGCTTCGGGCTTGCGCCACAGCATGGAGTACTGCGGCTGGCTGGAAACGAAGCGCTCAACGCCGTCCATATCGAGAGCTGCCTGAATTTGAGCCGGGTTCCATTCGCTAAAGCCGATGTAGCGGGCCTTACCCTGCTGCACCACCTCAGTCAGCGCAGTCATGGTCTCTTCTAGCGGCGTGTTTGTGT
>JACVRP010000411.1 GCA_014534385.1 Cyanobacteria bacterium Co-bin13 | reverse complement strand
CCTCAACCCTGCCCGTTGTCAGCGTTCCAGTTTTGTCGAATGCGATCGCACGCACCCGCCCCATGCGCTCTAGCTGTGCCCCATTCTTAAACAAAATCCCTCGCCGCGCCCCGTTAGCAATGCCCGACAGCAGCGCCGGCATAATCGACGCCATCAGCGCACAGGGCGACGCCACCACCAGAAAAATCAAGGCCCGGTAAATGGTTTGCTCCCAGCTCCAGCCCAGCAAAAAGGGCGGCAGCACCCCCAGCAAAATTCCCGCGATTACGATCACCTTGGCATAGCCCCGCTCAAAGCGTTCGATGAACTGCTGCGAAGGCGGCGCTTCGGTTTGGGCCTGCTGCACCAGGCGAATGACCCGCTGAATTAGGCTGCTCTCAGGCGGCTGGTGGATCTTCAGCCGCAGGGCTCCGCTGCCGTTGATCGTGCCCGCAAAGACCTCATCGCCGATGGTCTTTTCAACGGGAATAGACTCCCCGGTAATCGGGGCCTGGTTCAAGGTGCTAACCCCTTCAATCACCAGCCCATCGGTCGGCACCAGCTCCCCCGGCTTGACCAAAACCTGATCGCCAATGGCCAGCGCTGAAATCGGCACAGTTTCCTCCTGTCCCTGCCGAATCACCCGCGCGGTATCGGTAGTCAAGCTCATCAGCCCGCGAATGCTGCGCTCTGTTCGCTGCATCGCATACCCCTCCAACGCCCCGCTGATGGCAAAGATCAGGATTAAAACTGCCCCATCGACGATCATGAAATACTCCCGCCGCCACAGCCCCAGACTGGCTGCGCCCAGTGCCGCTACGATCATCAGCAGGTCTACGTCTAGCTCTTTCTCCTTAAATAAGGTCGTCAAGCCCTCCCGTGCACTCTCAAATCCGCCAATCACGTAGGCCGCCGTCAGAATAAAAATGGCCGCTCCAATCCAGCCAAAATTGAGCGATTGCCAGCCTAGAAGGACTAGAAATGCACAGGTGAAGGCTGCGATCGCATCTGGGTGATCCTTCAATGAGCCAAAAAAGCGAGGAGTAGAGAGATTCGCAGAAACCATACCGAAACCGTGAAGTGGATACTCTCCCACCCTAAACATTGACATTAGTGTCAATGTCAATGTTTTGAGTAAGCTAGAGAGATGAAGGTCGAACACCTAACCATCAAAGAACTCACAGAGGCGGTGGGCGGCGGCGTCACCCCCCGCATGGTGCGGCACTATCACACCCTGGGGCTGCTTCCCCCGGTGCAGCGCTCTGAGGGCAACTACCGCCTCTACACCCGACAAGACGTGCAACGACTGCAGCGCGTGATTGCCCTGAAGCAGCAGGGGTTTCAGCTATCGCACATTCGCCAGCTGCTAGACAGCCCATCAGAGGAGCCTATCAACCCTACGCTGATGGCGCAGCTACAGCAGCAGTATCGCTCCGTGATTCAGCAAATCACCCGGCTCCGGCAGACGGCTTCTGCGCTGGAGGGGCTGCTGGGCCGCGATCTGAGCTGCCAAACTACCCAGGCCGAAGCTCTAGCGCAGCTAAAGCAGCTCGATGTTGAGGCCCAAGCGGGGTTAGGCCAGCTAGATCAGCTGTGGACAAACTTGGATGCGGAGACAGCGACTCACCCAGAAGTGTTTCAAGAAGCGCTGCAGCGGCTGCTGCCCGATTTATCCCACTACTCCGAAGTTACCGTACACCTGCTGCATCAGCTCGTGCTGGCCTGCGGAGATGTTAGCCTGATCAATTTTGTGCGCTTGAGCCAAGGTGCGATTGCAGCCGCCCGAGAGGCGCTTAAAGCCAAATGTTCGGTGGTAACCGACGTGCCAGCCGTAGCCACCATGCTCGATCAAGCCCGGTTGGCCCATTTAGGCTGTTCTGTCGAAACCCTGATCGACAATCCTCACATTACAGGAGCCAGCGAGGCAGAACAGGCGTTTTGGGACCATGCCCTCTGGCAGAAACGATTGCAGCAAATCCCCAAGGGATCTGTATTGGTGATTGGATACGCCCCCTCGGTGCTGCTCGCCGCGTGTCAGCTAATTGAGCAGCAGAAAATTGAACCCGCCCTGGTTATTGGTATGCCAATCGGGTTTAGCCATGCGCCTGCAGCCAAGCGGCGACTGGTAGAAACCCAAACGCCTTACATCACCCTTCAAGGCAGCTTGGGCGGTGGGCTTCTAGCGGCAGTGGCGTTAAACGCGCTGGTAGAAACGCTGATTGAAAAGCCAGACTGTCACTGTTACCTCACCTGTCCTTAACCGCTTGGCTGGCTTCAAAAGCGAAGGGGCTAGTTTTGCCGTCGCTAGCCCCCCAACTCAGGCCCGCTGCCGGGCAATCCAGCAGGTTAACTCGGTGCCTTGCAGCGACAGGTCGTAGCGGGTGGCGGGCTCCAACGCTGTACCGCCTTCGCCCACACTCTCCCCAAACGCAACCTCATCGGCCAGCACCTCGGCTTTGACCACCTCCAGGTGCTGCTGAAGCGCTTCTAGCAAATCCCCGGAGGTCTGCAACCCCAGGTAAATGCGATCGCAAACATCCAGACCCGCCTGCTTGCGCACATCCTGCAGCAGCCGAATCGTGTCGCGCACCAGACCCTCCTGAATCAGCTGGGGCGTGAGCTGGGTGTTTAGAGCGGCCAGGTAGCCCTGATCTTCAACCGCTGCGTAACCTGATGGGCTTTTGGCCTCAACAAAAAAGGCTTCTGGCTCCAGGGAAAAAGATTCGCCTGCTGGTTCTAGAACGGTTGCCTTGCCCTGACGGATATTGCGAACGATCTCGCGGCTGTCCATTGTAGCTAGGGTTTGCGTGAGGACCGGTAAGCGCTTACCCAGTCGCTTGCCCAGCAGGGGTAGGTTGGGCTTGATGGCGTAGTCTACAAAGTCGGCAGTCAAGTCAAGGTAAGTGACCTGTTTGACGTTGAGTTCTTCCTTGAGCTGATCTTCCAGTCTTTGCAATCCAGCCTGTTCTGCCTCATTGCGGAGACGCACCAAGATTTCGGCCAGGGGTTGGCGCACCTTCACCCCGGCAGTAGAACGGGCAGATCGGCCCAGCTCCACCATGCGGATTAGGGTGGCCATGTCAGCTAGCAGCTCGGCATCAATCAGGTCAGTGTCTGCCACAGGCCATTGCGCCAAATGCACTGACTCCGGCTCTGCTGGAAACACGCTCAGCACCAGATTTTGATACAGATGCTCACTGAGAAAGGGGGCCATCGGAGCGATCAGCTTTGCGATCGCAACCAGGGCCTCATAGAGGGAGCGATAGGCCGACAGCTTATCGAAGTCATTGGCCGACTTCCAGAAGCGGCGACGGTTGCGGCGCACGTACCAGTTAGAGAGCTGGTTCACCACAAAGTCGCGGATTAGGCGGCTGGCGCTGGTGGGGTCGTAGTCGTCAAGCCGCTCGGTAACGGCCTGGATCAGCTCATGCAGCTTGGCCACCAGCCAGCGGTCGATGGCGGGGCGTTCTTCCATCGGCACTGGCTGCCGCAGGTCAGGCTTGTCTAAGTTGGCGTAAAGAACGAAGAAGCTATAGGTGTTCCACAGGGTTAGCAGAAAGTCTTGAACGGTGTCTTCTACCAGCGATTGGGAGAAGCGCTTGGTGGTCTCCGGCGGG
>JACVRP010000078.1 GCA_014534385.1 Cyanobacteria bacterium Co-bin13 | reverse complement strand
CTGCTCTCTAAGGAAACCCGACGAGACTTTGCCGAGTTTGACGTGTCAGAGACCAACGCCGACGTCGTGGTGCTAGGCGACATGGGGGATGAGTGGAGCTACCAGGCGCTCAACCGGGCCTTTAAGCTCATTCTCAAGGGCGCGGAGCTGGTCGCCCTACACAAAGCTAAATACTGGCAGTGGGAGGCTGGACTGCAGCTTGACATTGGAGCCTTTGTCACCGCTTTAGAGTTTGCTACCGACCAGCAAGCAACCGTTATCGGCAAGCCCAACGCCTCCTTCTTTGAGCTGTCGCTCAAGGATCTCGGCCTGCCGCCAGAGCAGGTGGCCATGGTCGGCGACGACATTGAAGACGATATCGGCGGTGCCCAGGCATCGGGGGTTCAGGGAATTTTAGTGAAGAGCGGCAAATACCGGGAGTCCCTGGTTCAAAGATCGGCGGTGGTGCCCGATGTCGTGGTCGATTCCCTGGATGAAATGCTGAAGCTGATAGGTCTTTAAGTGCCACTCTCGCTAGCAAACCCGCGCCACTAGTTGCGCCAGGTAGGATGGGCAAAGGGCCGTAGCCCGTGCCCATCTTCTAAGGCGGATGGGCTGTGATAGGCACGCTTTGCTTTTCCCATCCTACGAGATCTGCTTTTACCTACAGTTCTAGGTTAGACGCACCACTCCTGCGGCGCTAGCGAACCCGCGCCACTAGGGTGCGGTGGCGGGGGCTGTTGCAGGTTATGCTTGGCCTCTCAAATCCGGCCTCGACAAAAGCCTGCTCAAAATCCAGGGCAAAGTACTCATCCAGGTAAGGCTCGGTGCTCTTAAGCAGGGTCAGTACAAAGGGCGGCATCTGGGCGAAGACTTCTGAGCGGGGGTTCATGTCCATGATGGCCAGGTGCCCACCTGGGCGCAGCAGACGCCGGGCTTCTTGCAGAATGGCTTTGGCAGCATGCTGGGGCAGCTCGTGGAAAACCAGACAGGCCGAAACCAGGTCGTAGGCGGTTTCTGGCAGGCCGGTCGCTTCTGCCGCTGCATGGTGCCAGCGAATTTTGCTGCTAGAGGCATCAGGACTAGACTGCTCACCCCAGCGATATCCGGCAACTGCAAGGAAATAGGGCGACAGATCTACCCCAGTCAGGTTCGCCTGCGGAAAGGTTTCCTGTAGGGTCACTGTGCTCATGCCAATGCCGCAGCCCAGGTCCACAATGTCGCGGGGAGCCTCCGTTAGCTGTGCCCTCAGCACCTCGTGGAAGCTCTGGCGCAGCTTAGCATCGCCCTGGGCCCCTGCTTCTGGCCAGATGCGGGCATGGACTGCCTGGGCTGCGACTTCGACTTCCAGGGCAGGCAGCCAGCCTAAATTGCCTTCGTCGTAGGCGTGAAAGCTGGTGACGTAGTAGTCGGGGTAGGTCAGGTCAGGGTTGCGGAGGATGGCTAGCTCTGACTCCCAAGCAGGGGCAAATTCGGCGGGGGTATGGCGCGATCGCAGCTGCTGCACTTGCTCTCGCCAGGGCACCCCGATTGACTCAGCCCGCTCGATCATCATGGCGCGGGCTCGGCCCTTGGCCAGGGCAAAGAGGGGCTTGATAGCGAGAACCCGATTGATCAGGCTAGAGAGCAGATTGGGGGCTGCGATCGCATTCATAGCAGGCGAACTTAAAGAGTTTGTTATGGATAAAAGCATTATCCCAAAGACTCGACGCCCAATCCCTACCAAAACGCTACCCTGATAAATTAGGGTCGCATTGCCACCGAGGTATTCCGCTTCAAGGTGGGTGGTGCGTGGCAGGTAGGGCTGTCACACCGAGTCTTTTATCAGGATTAATGTCTTAAGGATCAACTGCTCCCATGCTCAATGCCCATCGCTTAGACACTGACAACAACGGCTACAAATCGTTTGAACTGCCTGGTGCCCGTCCTCATTACAACCCTGATCGCCCCGGACAGGTAGAACACATCGCCCTGGACTTGGCCCTCGATCTGGCTAACCAGGTTTGTGCCGGCACCTGCACAGTACAGCTAAATCCGGTGCGAGATGGCGTAGAGCGGTTGACGCTAGATGCAGTCAGCCTGCAAATTCAGGCGGTAACCGTGGGCACAGTCCCCCAGGACTTTGACTATGACGGAGAGCAGCTTCACATTCGGCTGCAGCAGCCTACCCAGGCAGGCAGTGTCGTGACCCTGGAGATCGCCTACCGCGCCGAACAGCCCCAGCGCGGCATTTATTTTATCGGCCCCGATCAGCATTACCCCGACAGACCGGTTCAGGTGTGGACTCAAGGAGAAGACGAGGATTCACGCTTCTGGTTCCCCTGCTTTGATTACCCTGGCCAGCTAGCGACCTCCGAAATTCGGGTGCGAGTGCCCCAGCAATACCAGGCGATCTCCAACGGCGAACTGGTAGAGACCCGGGAGGAAGGTGATTTCAAGATCTATCACTGGGTGCAGAAGCAGGTCCACCCCACCTACCTGATGGCTTTGGCGGTGGGTGACTTTGATGTGATTCAGGACCAGTGGCAGAGCATTCCCGTCACCTACTACGTTGAGAAGGGCCGCAAAGACGAGGCCCAGCGCACGATGGGCAAAACGCCCCAGATGATCGAGTATTTCAGCGAGAAGTACGGCTATGCCTACGCATTTCCTAAATACGCCCAAATCTGCGCCGCGGACTTTATTTTCGGCGGCATGGAAAACACCTCCTGCACCATCCTCACCGATCGCTGCCTGTTGGACGAACGCGCCGCTTTAGACAATCGCAATTCTGAGTCGCTGGTAGCTCACGAACTGGCCCACCAGTGGTTTGGCGATTTGCTGGTGATCAACCACTGGTCCCACGCCTGGGTCAAAGAGGGGATGGCTACCTACTCTGAAGTGATGTGGACCGAGCGCGAGTACGGCGACCAGGAAGCGGCCTATTACCGCCTGGAGGCGATGCGCAGCTACCTCTCAGAGGACCGCAGCCGCTACCGTCGCCCCATGGTCACCCATGTTTACCGAGAGGCGATCGAGCTGTACGACCGCCACATCTATGAAAAAGGGGCCTGTGTTTACCACATGATCCGCACGGAGTTGGGCGATGCCTTGTTCTGGCAGACCATTCATACCTTTGTGCAAACCCACGCCCATCAGACCGTCGAAACCATCGATCTGATTCGGGCGATTGAAAAGACGACCGGACGCAATCTGCGCTCCCTGTTTGACCAGTACGTGTTCCGGGGTGGACACCCCGACTACAAGGTGGCCTACAGCTGGGATGGTGACAGCAATCTTGCCAAGATCACCGTCACCCAAACCCAGGTGAAAGATGGCGACACCAGCAGCACCAGCGGCCTGTTTGACCTGCGGCTGCCAATTGGCTTTGGCTACGTTTCCCAGATAGATCAGTCGCCCCAGGTGGAGATGACGCCCCTGGTTGTGCGGGTCCATGAGCGGGAGCAAAGCTTTTTCTTTCCGCTGGCAAAGAAACCTGATTTCGTTAGCTTTGATGTGGGCAACCACAGGCTCAAGACCGTCAAGCTGGAGTATCCCCTAGCGGAACTCAAGGCCCAGCTGCAGTACGACCCTGACCCAATCTCGCGGATTGAGGCGGCAGGTGCGATCGCAAAAAAAGGCGGCCTAGAAGCCGTCAATGCCCTCACCACTGCCCTCAAAGCAGAGCCTTTCTGGGGGGTGCGGGCAGAAGTCGCTGAGCAGCTCGCCTCAATCAAGCTAGATCAGGCTGCAGAGGGGCTGCTAGAAGCGCTCAAAGATTCCAATGCTAACGTTCGTCGCGCCATTGTCGAGGCTCTGGGCGATCTAAAAACGCCCGAAAGCTATGAGGCGCTCAAAGCCGTGGTCGAGCAGGGGGATCCCAGCTACTACGTAGAAGCCGCCGCCATCCGTGCCTTGGGCAAAGTAGGAGCCGCTGACGTAGAAGGCAAAACCCAAGGCCAACAGACTCTGGAACTCCTAGAGTCTATTCTCAAGGAGCGCTCAGGCTGGAATGAGACTGTTCGCTCTGGGGCGATTGGCGCACTCAGCCATTTCAAGACCTCCGAAGCAGCTCTCAACCTGGTTCTGCAATATACAGAACTGGGCATTCCCCAGGCGCTGCGTTTGGCGGCAGTGCGGGCATTGGGCCCCATCTCTACCGGCCAGAGCAAAGCCAACCTGGAGCGGATTTTAGACCGGCTGGAGGTCATCTCCCGCGAACCTTTCTTCCTCACCCAGGTTTCCGTCGTCATCGCCTTGGGCACCATGGAAACTCCCCGCGCGATGACAGTCCTGCAGTCTTTAGCAGACCACACTGCCGATGGTCGAGTTCGGCAGCGGGCTGAGGAGGCCGTGCAGCGGGTCCAAAAGAGCATCGGCAAAGACCAAGCGGTGCAAAAGCTGCAGCAGGAGATTGACGAGCTAAAGAAAAACAATCAGGAACTTAAGAGCCGCCTAGAGGCGCTGGAGGCGAAGGCCAAAAGCTGATTTGAAGCTCTGCTCGTTACCCCAGGGGGCTCTGCGCGAATTGGAGGCAGAGTCTCTGGGGTCATTCCAATGCAGAGTATCGGAACGAGAAGGGGGGACGAAAGGCTAAGGTTTAGAGGGGGGATCAACGTCGTCGTCTCGACGGCGATGGCGCAGACTCCACACCAATCCTGCCAGCAGAGCAATGCTAGCCGCAATGACGGAGGGCTGCCACAGCGGGGCGGCAGCAGGCGGTAGAGCGGTGCTTTCCACGCCCAACACTTCTGTCGATTCAGGCGTGGTTTCTGCCTCACCAGCGGGCTGGGCCACTGTCCCAGGAGCAGCAGCGCTGCGGGCGGCAGTGGCTACTGTGACCTCAAAGGGCAGCTCAAAGGGCTGGAATTCTTCGGCCGGGGAGCTGCCTGTCAGTACCAGCGTAGACGCCCCCACAGCAGGAAAAACGACTTCAGCGCCAGGGATGTTCTCATAGCCTTCTGCCGTTACTGGGGTCAGCGGCGGCTCGGCTAGCGGCGTCGCCCCCTCACCGTAGGGCTGAGCAAAGATTGAGAGCTGGCAGTCACAGTCGGTCAACGGAATTGCTTGTCCACCCTGACGAGTGAGGGCAAACCAGACCTCAGTGGGCTCGCCTGCTCGCGCCACGTCGTTCGGCTCAATATGAAGGGTGCCACCCACATCGCCAGCCACCTGTACCTTGTGAGCCCTCGCTGGCAGGGCCAGCGTGGTTAGGCTCAAGGCCAGCAGCCAGCTATTAAGAACGCTTCGGCGGAACATAGTAACGATCCAGAGACAACAGAGACCAGAACCAGCGCGATCGCATCATCAGCGCTAGCCCCACCACGCTCACAAACACGGCCGTATGAATTGCTTGGACCGGGCTTAAATGCCCCGACCCCAGATAGCGCGTGCCCAGCATTAGACAGTGCAGGGTACACAGCAGCAGGGCAGGAACACTCAGTAGATGAAGGTTGCGCCAAAAAGTTCCCAACCCTCGCTGAGCCCAGTCGGTGCTGGTCAACGCCAGCGGCAGCATCAGCGCCAGGGCCGACGCGCCCATAATCACGCCCCACTGATGCCTGGGCAACATAAACTCAAACGCCTGCAAATTCCAGCCCCAGCTGTGCTCCAGCATCTGCACACTGTGGGCCAGAGATAGGATAAATGCGCCCACCCCCAGTACTCGACGATAGCGTAAAGGCCCACTCCAGAGCCTGCTAACGGGCCGGGCAATCAGCGCCAGCACCAGCGCCACCAGGGCTCCATAGCCAGCGTAATCAGTCATGGCCTCCCCGGTACGCATCAGCGTCAGCACGCCAATCAGCAGCGTTAGCCAGCCTCCCAGGCGAAATAGCTGGCTGCGCCGGTCTTGGCTGAGCCAGCTGGTAGACAAACCCACGCCCAGCATGATCGGCAGCGTACCCAGGCCAAAGGCCAGCATTGTAGCCGCTCCAACCGCCGGATGCGCCGTCTCTGCTGCCTTAATCTGGGCGGCATAGAGAAAGCCGCAGGGAATGAGTCCCCACACCAGCCCTAGCAGCAGGGGTGTCCACCACTGGCGGCTGAGGGAGAAATGGGTCAGTGTCTTTTGCAGCCGCTGGTGCAGCTGCCCCTGCAGCATGGGGTGCAGGAACGGCAGTTTGGGCAACAGCCCCGGACTCACCTGGGCCAGCCCAAACCAGATCAGCAGGCCGCCGGTCACCAAAGCCATCCCCCGCCGCAGGCCGCTGCCAATCCCAGCCACCTGCCCTCCCGCCACCAGCACCGAACCAATGCTGCCAATGACAGCCCCGATCAGGGCATAGCTCAACAGCCGCCCCAAGTTGAGCAGCAGGTGAAAGCCTACCGACTGCCAGCGGGAAGGAGCAGCCTCAGCAGGGTGTCCTAGGGAAAAGGCCACCGTGATCGGGCCGCACATGCCCAGGCAGTGACCAAAACTGCCCAAAAACCCTAAGCTGGTGATCAAAAACAGGTCGAGCATGGGCTTATCGTATCCGGGCCAAAGCTTCAATCACATCCTAATGAACTAAGCCCTACTGTGGAATCTGCCAGCTACCAGAGCTGAGGGGTCATAAATTCAAAAACTTCTCTAGCGCTGTCACCATTGCCGGGGGCCAGCGCCGTATCGTTCGCACCCAGTCGAGGTCTTTGTAGCGTCCATCAAGGCCCATGACGGCTACCCAGTTGCTTTCCGCTTCTCCTCGCTGACCGGCCTCCCACAGCGCTGCCGTAAGGGCCGCCCGAGCATCTGGAAAGTTGGGATACTTGCGGCTGAGGCTGCGAAACTGACGAATAGCCTGGTCTGTCTGCCCGGTTTGGTAGAGCGCCAGAGCTTCATTAATGCGGGCAAAGGCGAACTGAGGATCTAGCGCTACAGCTTCGCGGTAGTCTTTGAGGGCTGTCTCCCACTGGCCTAGGCCAGCTCTGGCGTTGCCTCGGTTGTTGTAGGCAGCGGCATCTTTGGGGTTGATTTCGAGGACATGGGTGTAGTCTGCGATCGCATCCTCCCATCGCCCTAAGCCCTCAAGAGCCGCACCTCGGTTTAAGTAAGGGTCAGGTTCGTTGGGGGCCAGTTTAATAGCCTGGCCATAGTCTGCCAGCGCCTCTGTCAGCTTATTCTGGCTGACCCTGACATTGCCCCGGTTGCTCCATACGGCTGCTTCGTCAGGCAGGTACTCGATTAGCTCACTCCAGAGGTCTTCGGCAGCCGCAAACTGACCGGCCTGGGAGGCTGTAAAAGCCGACTGCTTCAGCTCAGCGATAGCCTGAATATCACGAGGGGAAAAGGCCGCTGCATCAGAGGCGGCAGACTGGGCTAAAGCGCTACTGCCGCAGCCCAGTCCAATCACGAGGGCTAGCGCCAGCCCGATCACCTTGGAGACAACTCTAGAAAAACCTGTATAAAAACTGGCGGGCCACCCCATTGCAAAACTCCTGATACGCCACTTCAATTATCCCCTGACGTGCTCTAGCGCAGATCGGTACGCAGTCACTACAGCAGGGGAAGCTGCTGTTCGCCCACGGCAGACGGCACAGTTTTGGCATCGTAGCCCAGGTGGCGGCAGGCAGCGGCAGTGATGACACGGCCCCGAGGCGTTCTCTGCAGGTAGCCGATCTGCATCAGGTAGGGTTCGTAGACTTCCTCAATGGTTTGGGCGTCTTCTCCAGTGGCGGCCGCCATCGTATCGACTCCCACCGGCCCACCGCTAAAGTTCTCGATCATTAGCGTTAGCAGGCGACGATCGGTCCAGTCCAGTCCGCAGGGATCGACGTTAAAAAGTTCTAGCGCTTCGGCGGCAATCGTCTCGGTAATGGGGCCAGAGGCTTTGACCTCAACATAGTCGCGCACGCGTCTGAGCAATCGATTAGCGATCCGGGGGGTGCCCCGCGCCCGGCGGGCGATTTCTGCGGCCCCAGCAGGTTCAATCGGAGTATTGAGCACCTGAGCGGTGCGAATTACAATCTGGGTCAGTTCATCAATTTCATAGAACCGCAGCCGCTGGATCAGCCCGAAGCGATCGCGCAGCGGCGAGGTCAGCGCCCCTACCCGCGTCGTTGCTCCCACCAGCGTAAACGGCTGCAGCGGAATGCTGCGGGTGCGGGCACTCTGGCCCTTACCAATCGTGATGTCCAGCCGCGCATCTTCCATTGCTGGATAAAGAATTTCTTCGGTAACGCGGGGCAGACGGTGGATTTCGTCGATGAACAGTACATCCCCCGGCTTCAAGTTCACCAGCAGGCCAGCAATGTCGCGGGGCCGCTCTAGAGCCGGGGCTGTCGTGATCTTGCACTCTACCCCCATTTCCTGAGCCAAAATCAGGGCCATCGTTGTTTTGCCTAGGCCGGGCGGCCCATAGAGCAGCAGGTGATCCAGCGGCTCCTGCCGGGACTTGGCAGCCTGAATGGCGATATCGAGCACTTCCTTAAGCGCCTTTTGGCCAATGTAGTCAGCCAACCGCTTGGGCCGCAGGCTGTCGTCGGGGCCCTTACGCTCATCGTCTTCAGGCTCACCGTCGCGCACCAGCGACAGCGCCGGTGTCAGTATCTCTGCCTGAGGCTGATGCTCCGACTTGGATCGAGCGCGCGACGGCTGGGCATCGCCAGAACTGTCAGGAGGCTGCTTGGAGGAAATAATCGCCATAGCTGCTCACAATGCCAGGGTTGCCCCTCATCTTATCCTGGTTCAGATGCACTATCTAGGCATAACCCCATGAACCCGTAGCAGATCGGCCAACGTAGGGCAGTAGGGCTGCAGGCCAAAGGTGGCCGGATTAACCGCATTGGCATAGACGAAATGGCGGTAGCGGACACAGAAGTAGTCCCACGGAGCCATCTGAATGCGAAATACTCTAATAATGACGTCGGCCAGCCACAAAGACAGCGGAATGCGAAAGACAACTGGCTTACCCACGTAGGCGCTGGCCTCTTGAACTGCCTGATTGACGGTCAAAGCCGGGTTGCCCAGTACGTATTCACGGTAGCCACCTTGGGAGGGGTGATCAACCAAATAGCGAATTACCCAGGCGATGTCCTGGGCGTGGGCAAAGTGGAAGCCGCCATCAGCCTTGAGAAAGCGGATTAAACCCAGCCATTTGGTGACGTCTGCCAGCCCAGCGGAAATAAAAGAGTATGGCTTATCCTTGTCCCCCCCAAATACCAGGGTTGGAAACACGGTCGTAATTTTGGGGTATAGCGCCAGTTCGGGCAAATGCCGATGGCACTCGTACTTACTGCGAATGTAGTCGGTGCCGATTTCACCGGCTTCCGGTAGGGGCTGATTCTGCCTGTCGAGAATGCTGGCGGTAGAAAAGTAGATGACCTGCTCACACCGTTGCGGGTCAAGCAGGTTGATCAGATCCACATTGCGGTTGAGATTGATGTCAAAAACAGTTTGCTCACTGCCACCCCAACAGGCTGCTGCCAGCACCGCCACATCTACAGTTGCAAGCACCTCAGCAAACCGATCAATGTGACCCAGATCGCCCTGCAAAATGTGAACTCGGGGATTGCCCTGCAGGGGCAGCTTTAGCCTGCCAGGGTCGCGCACCAGCAGAAACAGTTCGTGGGGAGTGCCCTCTAGCAGCGCTTCCACAATATAGTGACCGATGCAGCCGCTGGCTCCGGTGATGAAGATGCGTTTGGCAACGGACTGCTGGGGCAGGGGGGAAGAGGGTTGATTCGAAAGACTCAAGGGATACCTGGCCAAAGTTGGGGACACATCAGCGAACAAATCGCCCTAATCCATTATTCAGGCAATGCTCTCCTTGACAAGGGCTGACCTTCTTTTCTAGCAGTTTCCTGATTCGTCTTTGGCAGGGCCGTATAGGTACTTAGATCAAAATAAACACCTGCAACCGAAATCTTTCGGGATAGCCATGGCTACATTCCATGTGGCTACGGCGAGTCGAAAAGCCTATACAGACTCGGCATTTGAACAATTAATCTGTTCTGAGCTTTCTGCCTAGAGCGATACTCCTCCACTCAGGGAGCAACCGGACTTACGGAAAACACTGATGAAAAGGCTCAATCTTCACCCCCAACTGATGCAGCTGCAGCTCGTTTTCCGTCCTAAACAGACAAACTCCTCCGGGTTCACCCTGATTGAAATGCTGGTTGTCATCATCATCGTGGCGATTTTGGCTGCGATCGCATTTCCCGCCTTTCTCGGTCAGGTCCGCCGCGCTCAGGAGACGGAAGCTCTAACCTACGTGGGATCGATCAACCGGGCTCAACAGGCTTACCGCCTCGACAGCCCCACCTTTGCCAACTCAATCGAAAAACTGGGGATTGGTCTACTAGCAGATACCTCTCTCTACCGGTACACCGTGCTGCAAGGGTCTTCTTTGGTGGCAGTCTCAGCTGCAATTCCTCAGGACACCTCTCTCAAGGGCTTTACCGGCATTGTCTATGTCCACATTGGGCCGCATGGAACGGCAACCATCACTTCTAAGCTCTGTAACGGCGATCCAACTCATGCGCTGGCTCCGTCGGTTGCGGTTTCAGGGACTGAGGTCAGCGTCTCTGCGTGCGACGACATTTAGCTTCTCAGCCGCTATATTTCTGTGATCAGTTCTTTTCCCAACCGAAAAAAGAGAGCAGGCACCAGCCCTTTAAAACAGAACTTTAAAGAGTGAGGTGAAACCACAAATCCCAGTAGAGAAAGGGTTTAAGGCTCGTTTTTGAGGCGATTCAACAGCTTAGGGGCACTTTTTTTCACCGACGTGATCGGTAACTTGAAAGGCGTGGGTAGTCTAGGTCAAGAAGCAGCTACGAGTAACCCGCTTCACAAGGAGACACCTAACACCATGAAATCCACTCTTAAAGCTAAGCTAATCCAGCACCTGATCGGCAAGAAAGAAGAAGGCGGTTTCACCCTGATTGAACTGCTGGTGGTTATCATCATCATCGGTATTCTGGCTGCTATCGCACTGCCCGCTTTCTTGAACCAAGCTAACCG
>JACVRP010000015.1 GCA_014534385.1 Cyanobacteria bacterium Co-bin13 | reverse complement strand
TACGAACAACTCTATCTGGCTACTGCCTCTGTTTGCCTCCTCAGACGATCGCATGCAGGCCAAGCCTGCCCAAAATCAGCCCGAGCCCATGCCCTTTAAGGGGATTCAGGCGGCCTGGCTGCCTTAGGCATAGCTACTGGCGTAAGCGCAAGCTGAAGTTCAGGCCATTCCCAGCAGGGCTAAAAACTCCAGGACCACCCCGTTAGTCCAGCCAAAGCCAACCTCGTTGGAGCTGTAGCCAAAGTGGATTTCGTCAGAGACATCTGCTGAGCAGCGCTCTACGTCGTACTTCTCGACCAGAGTGCCGCTCTTTTCGAACTCCTGGGTGACCATGCTGACGAACTTCTGGGCCAGGCGGTGAGCATCGAGCTTAAACTGGTAGCGGTTGAGCCCCTGCACGGCAAACAGCTGCAGGGGGGCCCAGCCAAAGGGGGCATCCCACTGATTGCCGGAGACGTGGGTGCTGGTTAAAAGGCCGCCGGGTGCTTCAAACTTCCAGAGATTTTCCTGCACTTGACTGGCCTGCTCCCTGGAGGCAATACCGGCCCAGAGCGGCATGAAAGTGGTGGCAAACTCGTATATCCGCCGCTGTCCCTGGTGAATGTTGTAGTCAAAGTACAGCCCCGCCTCAGGATCCCAAAGGTAGTCGTTGATCCGCTGCCGTCTTGCCTCGGAGCGGCTGTTCCAGGTTTCAACGGCTTTGGGCTGTCGCAGCAGGGCGTGGATGCGGGCAATGTCGCGCTCCATGCGGTAGAGCAGCACGTTTAGACAGACCGGAACATGATGAACGATATCGGCGCTGAAGGGGCCAAAGCGATCGCTAATATCAAAGCCCGATTCGCGCATGGAGCGATCGCCCACGTAAAACTGCTCGGTCAGGCAGTCTTGCTCAGCGTCGTAGAAGCGGCTGAGGTCGTAGTCGGGCACAGCATGGTGGCGGTAGTACTGGCAAACTCGGTCGTAGTGGGTGTGGCCTGCCTCATCGCGCTCCGAGCAGACGACCTCTGGAGCTGGGCCGTGCCCCAAGGCGTGATAGCGGGACAGCCCGGTGGTGGGGTCGAAGTGGGGCTCGCTCATCCAGTAGGCGTAATAGTGCTCTAGGGCGGGCAGCACTGAGCGCAGCCACTGTCGGTTCTGGGTGTATTCAAACAGCTTCAGCACCATCAGCGAGAGCACCGGTGGCTGGGAGCGATTTAGCATGTAGGTGCGGTTGGCGTTGAGCACCTTGCCGTAGTGCTGCACCTGGTAGACTAGCTGATCAACCATGCTCTGGGCCATGGCCAGCTCTCCATCGCGCAGCAGCCCCAGCAGGATAAAGTAGCTGTCCCAGCCGTACATTTCGTTGAACCGACCGCCGGGCACGACATAGTCGTGAGGCAGGTAGAGCAGGCCGTGTTCGGTGATGGTTTCGGGGTCGTCGGGCAGCACACGCAGGTCGATCTGAGCGTATTCTGCAGGTGCGAGGGCGGCTTTGAGGGCCTGCTCTACCGACGGCTGATCTTCTTGGGCAGAAATGTAGACCGGCCAGGTTTGGCCAGGGCGATGCTCCACCTTCTCATCCCGAGCCGCTTCTAGGATATGAATCAGGGAGCGCGACAGGGTTTGCCAGGTGGTCTTGATGTAGGCACGAAGCGGTGTGACCTGCCGGGGGGAAAGCCGCCCGGCAGGCGCAAGGGTTTGAATATGCACAGTGTGGAAGTCTGAAAGTTGGTTAATCCAACCTACTCAGATTCCCCTTTAATCAGTAGAGCCACAGAGAAGTTTTGCAGAATCTTGCCGATTGGCAGCCGAGGCTGATCCGCAATTTCATAGTCAGTGATGGTTTCTCGCCATTGACCCCGCAAATTCTCTGGAATCACCAGGGCCGTATCTCCCCAAACTGCTTCACCCAGGGGCTCTTGATCAGGCCCAATAAGGGAGGTGAGGAAGCGGGGGGCAACTGCGATCGCACATCTCCCCTCATAGCAGCGGACAAAGGCCATCACGTTGCCGGCATGGGAACCTTCCACCTGTAGGGGCACATAGTCGCCCTGTTCAAACACCGGCAGGTACTGCCGCCGGACTTCTAGGGCGCGGGTGGTCAGGAACAGCTTCATACGGCCATCGTGTCGGGTCGCCCGCAGGTCAGACAGCAGGCTTTCCATGCCGGTCTGGCTGCGCCGCTTGATTTCCTGCAAAAACGACAGGCGCTCCTCATACTGCACCGGGCGGCGGTTGTCTGGGTCTACCAGGCTTAGATCCCACAGCTCAGTGCCCTGATAAAAGTCGGGCACGCCAGGAGAGACGATTTTCAACAGGGTTTGGGAGAGGGAGTTGAAAATGCCGTAGGCGGCTAGCTTTTTCTGCAGGGGTAAAAAGGCCTCTAGAAACTCGTTTTGCTTGCCCTGCTTGAGGATGCGATTGACGAATTTGACATAGCCATCCTCATACTCGCTGTCGGGGCGCAGCCAGGCGGTGTGCACCTTGGCCTCCCGCACCGCTTTGACCACGTAGGCTTTGACCCGCTCGACGAAGCTTTCGTACTCGTCCTCGTTGCAGGGGTAAGCCCCTAACAGCGTCTGATAGAGGAAATACTCGTCGTTGGCATCGGGGATGACCCGCTTTTCCGTAACTATTTTGTAGGGATCGTTGAGTTCCCGCCAGCGGTGGAGGTGCTGCTCCCATTCCTCGGGAATTTCCGAGAGCACGTTGAGCCGTGCCCGGATGTCTTCACTGCGCTTGGTGTCGTGGGTGGAGGAGGCGTTGATGGCGTGGGGCCAGTGGGCCAGGCGGCGCTGGTTAAAGGTATGAAACTCATCCTCGGTGAGGCCAAACTTGCCGGGGTGGCCGCCCACCTCGTTGAGCGAGATCAGCCGACTGTAGACGTAGAACAGCGTATCTTCCACGCCTTTAGCCATCAGCGGCCCCGAGAACTGCTGGAAGCGCATGGCAAAATGCAGCCACTGAGCCCGGTCCTCATCAGACATGAAGTCTTCGTAGTCGAGCAGCAGAATCTTCTCGATGAAGTTTAGCTCGTTGATCAGTTGGGGAATGCGCTTTCTGGCACTGTCGATCGCCTCGACGATGTACTCGCGATCGCGATCGCTCACCCCATCCTCGTTGGTGTAGGTGCAGTACACCGGAAACTGCACCAGCACTTCCAAAACGCTCTTTCTCAGACCGCTCAGGGTAAAGTCTCGGCCATAGCGGTACTTACCGGCGATGCGCTTGAGCATGTGGCCCAGGTTATCCACGTCGCCAACCAGGTTGGTTTCAGCGATTAGGCGCTTCTTCTCAATCATCCACTCTTTATAGTTGGGATTGAGCCCGGTAAAGCGGTGGTAGATCGCGTCAAACCCCTCAGCATTACTGGTCTGGCAAAACAGGCTATTGACCCGATTTAGAAAGGCATAGCCAGAAGTGCCCTGAATCGGCCAATCCTCCGGCAGTTCCTCATCGAGTTCCAGAATCTTTTCAATCACTACATAGACATCACCAAACTTGGTGCGCAGCCGCCTAAGGTACTGCTCGGGGTCGTATAGCCCGTCAATGTGGTCGATTCGCAGCCCTTCTATTTGCCCATTTTTGACCAGTTGACCGATCAAGGAATGGCTCTTTTGAAAGACCTTAAGGTCTTCAATTCGCAGGCAAATCAGCTCGTTAACCGTAAAGAAACGGCGGTAGTTGAGTTCCTCTGCCCCTACCTTCCAAAAAGACAGCCGGAAGAACTGATCGGAGAGCAGGTTGTCTAAGAGATCGTGGCCGTTAACCTCAGGGTCTTTGTTGTTGAACAGCTCCAGGTTCTGCTCAATAAATTCTTGGACGTGCTCATTGGTGTTAAACAGCTCCCAGAGCAGCTCTTTAACAAATTCGGTCTGGTGTTTACGCTCTCTGCCAGTCGTCTCAGCAGAGATATTTTTGACCATGTAAAGAATGCCCAGCAGCTTGATAAAGTCTGGGTCGTTGCGGCCTAGCTTGTGGGCTAGCCGGTCCATGTCGTGGTTGAGAAACTGGGTATAAGACTCAATTCGCAGCGGAATTTGCAGGCTGTAGTAGTTAACGGTCAGGCCTGCGTGGCTATAGCTGAGCGTAATCTCGCCATTTTCCAAACAGTTGCCGTAAAAGTCCCCCAGCATAGGCGTGAGAATTTTGCCCCGGAAGTCATCGAAGGGGTGCTCCCACTCCACATCAAAGAAATCACAGTATTCCGAGTAGGGACCGTGCTCCAGAATGTCGATTAGAAAGGGATTTTCTGAGTCATAGGCCATGTGGTTTGGCACAATGTCCTGCAGCCAGCCCATGCCCCGAGACTGCAGATCCTCAATCAGATCGTTGAAGTCTTCCTCGGTGCCCAGTTCTGGGTTGAGCTGGCCGGCGTCGACCACATCGTAGCCGTGGCTGCTGCCAGCACGAGCCTTAAAAATGGGGGAAGCGTAGATGTCGGAGATGCCCAGCTCTTCTAAGTAGGTAAGAATTTTTTGAGCATCGTCAAAGCCAAATTCCTGGCGGAACTGCAGTCTGTAGGTGGCAGAAGGTATGCGCATATTAAGGATCACTGATGAGTTGGCTGGACAGTTAGGCAAAGGAGGCTGCTGTCTGGGCAGTTTCGTACAGCACAAAGCTGTGCGGCGAAAGGGTCAACTCTTGAGCGATTTCCAGAACCTCGGGGACTTGGCTCCCTGGTCCCTTCCAGGATACATCTGCTGAATCCAGACGCTTCTGCCAGCGCCCCTCAATCTGCACCGACTGCACAGTGGGCTCGGCCTGAAAGTTCATCAGGCAGGCCAGTTTTTGACTATCACTCCAGCGCTGCAGCAAAATCACCTGGTCACCAATGCACTCTGCCGTCAAAGCCTCGGTGCCTTGAGCCGGCATCTGCAGAGCGGGCAGCTCCCGACGCAGGCGAATTAGGGTTTGATACAGGGTCCAAAGGGTTTGGTGGTGGCCTTCCTGGCGCAAGTTCCAGTTCAGCTTGGACTGATTAAAGCTGTCACGGCTAAAGGCATCGGGCGCGTCTCCCTCGGCGTGAAAGGCTTCAAATTCCCGCTTGCGGCCTTCCCGTACCGCCTTGATCAGGTCAGGATCACTGTGGCTGATGAAGTAGAGAAAAGGCGCAGGTTCACCGTATTCCTCGCCCATAAACAGCATCGGCAGGTAGGGCGAGAGCATGAGGGCTCCGGCCAGCAGCTTTAGCCCTTCAAAGGAGGTCAGGGTGGTCATGCGATCGCCCATCATGCGGTTGCCCACCTGGTCGTGGTTTTGGGAGCAGACTACAAACTGGTAGGGCGGGCAGTGGCGAGCATCGCTGCCATGGTAGCGCTTGCGGGTTTTGGAGTACGACCAGTCGTAGACAAAGCGGTCTTTAAAGACTTTGGCCATGTCGTTGCAGGTGCCAAAGTCTTCGTAGTAGCCCTGGGTTTCGCGGGTGAGCAAAACGTGGAGGCAGTGGTGGAAGTCATCGCTCCACTGGGCATCGAGGTTGTGGCCGCCCTGCTCGCGGGGGTTGATTACGCGCACGTCGTTGAGGTCGCTCTCGGCAATCAGGTAGGCCGGGAAAGCGCGGGTTTGCATGGCAGCCTGGACGCTTTCCTGCATTTGGGCCAGGACATGCTTAGCGCCAAAGTCGTAGATGGCGTGAACGGCATCCAGCCGCAGCGCATCAAAGTGAAACTCGCGGAACCAGTAGAGGGCGTTTTCAATGACGAAGTTGCGGACGCCTTCGCTGTAGGCATCATCGTAGTTAATAGCGGCTCCCCAGGGGGTGCGGTAGTGCTCGGTGAAATAGGGGCCAAAGTCGCGGGTGTAGTTGCCCTCGGGGCCAAAGTGGTTGTAGACCACGTCTAGAATGGTGGCTAGGCCGTGCTGGTGGCAGGCATCGACCAGCTTCTTCAGCCCCTCAGGGCCACCGTAGCTGGTTTGCACGGCAAAGGGGTAGACGCCGTCGTAGCCCCAGTTGCGATCGCCCGGAAACTGGGCTACGGGCATGATTTCCACGGCGGTGATGCCCAGTTCCACCAGATCGGGCAGGCGGTCGATGGCGGCCTCGAAGGTGCCTTCTGCGGTAAAGGTGCCGATGTGCAGCTCATAGATGACGTAATCTTTGAGCTGCACGCCAGACCAGGCAGTATCCTGCCAAGGATAGGCGCTGTGGTCAACTACCTGGGAGGGGCCGTGCACGTCCTCAGGCTGGTATTGGGAAGCTGGGTCAGGGCGCAGCAGGTCGCTGTCTAGCTGGTAGCGATACAGCGTGCCGGGCGCAACATTGTCGAGGGTAGCGCTCCAGTAGCCGTCGATATCTTGCTGCAGGGGAATGAGTTTTGGGTCAGCTCCCTCTAGCTGCAGGGCCACCTGCTGCCGCAGAGGAGCCCAGACTGTAAACTCGCACTGATGATTCCCCTGATACTGCGCTCCAATTCTCATACTTCACTTCCCTGAGTAGGTCTAAGCGTTAACTGACGTGGACGTGGGCTGGGCTTTGGTGCTGACAATGCCCGACCACTGAACTTTTTTCTCTCTGGCACGGCGGTAGGAAAAGAAGCGCTCAGGCTCTTGATACGTGCAGTGGGGTGCGATCGCAACTTGCTCTGGGGCAATCCCTAACTGCTCTAGCTGCAGCGCATTTACCCGCCGCACATCCAGCCGCACGCGACCCGGCTCGGGGTCGTTTAGCACCGCCGGATTTTCCTGGGTTTGCAGATAGCGAACCAGGGCCTCATCGGTCAGAGCCGCTTGATCAGGCGCAATGGTGCGCCCCACCGCAGCCGCAACAGAAATAGAGACCTGGTAGACTTCCCCTGCGATCGCAGGCCCCATGGCAATGCTTAAGTCCCCAAGACAACTTCCACCTGCAATCAGGCGGTTAATGGTCAGAGGCACTACCTTCAGAGACGTACCCCGCCATCCGGCATGGATAGCGGCCACTTGTCCCGTCCGGCCATCGGCAATGAGCACCGGATTGCAGTCCGCCGTACACACCCAGACTGATTGTTCAGCATCGTCTGATATCACTGCATCTGCCTCAGGGCGGGCACTTGCCATAGCTGGGTCAGCCCCGTAGGCCCTGATTTGGCCCGAGGTAAGTACCGCATTGCCATGGACCTGCTTGACCCGGTAGACAGCTGCCTCTGCTGCCAATCCTGCGACTAAATCCTCCGGCGTCTGAGGCCAAAACTGCTGGGAAAAAAAACCATGGGGCCAAGGCTCTAGCAGGCTGCAGGTAAGATAGGGCAGATCCTGCCAGGTATGCCAATACCAGGTATGCATAGCTGTAAAAGCACCCAACTGGGTTCAAAACTGCTCAGGCGATCACCGTTTAGCCTATATGAAATCTCGCAGAATGCCATGCGATCTCCGCCGGTAAGCAGGTCCTCTGGCCAGCAATCTTTCTTCATGAGCGGCTTACGGGAATTCGAGGAATTTTTACTAAAGCCCTATTCATAGAGTGCTAGCGTAGCAATCAGAGTTAGGGGTGGTTTAGGTTGGATCGTGCACGGCTGGCTCAAGCACTCAAAGAAAATCCCCGGGAATTGGGAGTGATTCAGCCATTTTGGTCGATCCGTCCCAGATTTCATCCCCATGTCTTTGACTCTGTTCCCTCTACCAACACTGCGGCCTGGGAACTGATCGACCAGGGAGCGCCCTCTGGTACTGCCGTCCTGGCCCGCAGCCAAAATGCTGGGCGCGGGCAGTGGGGGCGATCGTGGCAGTCTCCACCGGGCGGACTTTATCTGTCTCTGGCCCTGCAGCCCGAGGTGCCAGCAGGCTGCAGCAGTCAGCTCACCCTGGCAGGAGCCTGGGGCATTGCCACCAGCTTAGGAAACCTGGGCCTGCCGGTTCAGGTGAAGTGGCCTAACGATATTGTCTTTCAAGGCCGCAAATTAGGCGGAATCTTAACGGAAACCCGTGTAGAGAAAGGACAGATCACGGCTGCAGTGGTTGGTGTGGGTCTAAACGTTAGCAATCCCGTTCCACCCACGGGGATTACTTGGCTTGAGGCGGCTAGGAAGGAGCCTAGGCCAGAGCTGCAGCCTGCTCTACCGACTCAGGTAGACTGCGCTACCCCACTGGCTGCCGGTTTTGCTCCCGATAGCCTGGAGCAGGCAGCGGCAGTTGTCCTCTATGGCCTGCTCCAGGGCTACCTATTCTGGCAGACCCATGGCACCGCAGCGCTTTTGGAGGTCTACCGCACTCGCCTGGTCAACCTGGGGCAGATTCTAGTGCTCGATGGGCACCAATGGGAAGTTCAAGGCGTCACTCAAACGGGCAACCTATGGGTTAAAGACATGGGTTCGAAAGTGTCAACGGCCGTAGGGATTAGAGAACTTCGGCCAGGAGAAATCACTCTGGGCTACAATTCATAGGGTTTGGCATCGTGGTTAACCAAGACGACAACGGGATGAGCCGACATACACCTTCACAACGTACAGCTTTTTCAGTGCCCCTGTTCTGGGTGCGCCTCGTGGCGCTTTGCGGTGGACTGGGCCTGACGGGCAGCAGCCTGGCTATCTCCGAGGCTCCCGTAATTGCTGAAGTAGAAGACCCCATTTACACGACGGCCGAACAGCTGCTGACTCCTCAAAAGGCAGCTTCAGCCCCGGCTCCTGCAGAAGGCCCGCAAGCAGTACCGGCAGCTCCGGCTCCGGTACCTACCTTCTCGCCGCTGCGGACCTCCCCTACGGCCTCCCTCTCGACCAAGGCGAGCAACGACCGGCAACAGCCCGCCCCAGCTCCCATTAGCGTAATTGCGCAACAGCTGACGGTCGAACCTACTCCAGTAGAAGAACCCGCTGCGGCTCCGGCTCCGGCTCCGGCCCCCCCGGCAGCTGCCCCTGAGGCTCCGGCGCTGGCTGTTCCCTCGGCCATCTCTGCTGAACCGGATGTGCCTGCAGGGTACAACAGCGTCTTTATCGACCCGACGGACTACAGCGTTGGCGCAACCCAAAGCCCCTCCCTAGTGTTTTCAGAACGCTCTACGGGTTGTCAGATCACGGTGTCAGCCGGACAGTCTAATCCGGCCCAGTCCTGTGGGGGAGCTGCCCCTGCTGCTGCCGCCAGTTCGGCTCAAACAGCCGCCAATGCCAGTAGTGCCAATACAGAAGGGCTGCAGATTGGCCCCGTCAACGTCAGCCGTCGCGGCGTTAGCCTGGGCAATACCACCATCGTCAGCCGCGAGGCTCTCAATGAAAAGCTGAGGCCGCTCAACGTGCTGCGGCGAGGCACGCAAGAGTACATCTTCCCGCTCTCAATTCCAGCCCCCATCACATCGCTGTTTGGCTGGCGGATGCACCCCATCTTTGGTGAATGGCGCTTTCACTCGGGGTCCGACATTGGGGCCCCAATGGGGACTCCGGTTATGGCAACTCGTGCGGGCCAGGTCTCGGTCTCCGACTTTCTGGGCGGCTATGGACTCACGGTGATTCTGCGCCACGACGGCGACCTGGAGTCGCGCTACGCTCACCTGTCCCAAATTTTTGTGCAGCCCGGGGAGCAGGTTGAGCAGGGTGAAGTGATTGGCCTAGTCGGCAGCACCGGCAACTCGACGGGGCCTCACCTCCACTTTGAGATGCGGCAGCTGACAGCCCAAGGCTGGATCGCAGTTGATCCCCAAGAGATCTTGGAATACGGCGTTGCCAACCTGATGAATATCATCAATAACCCGCTCCAGGCGCTAAACCGGCCTGTAACCGCACCGGAGGCTGCCCCCGAGGGACTGCCTGGAGATCTGCCCTACCGCCCTGCCCAGCCCAACGCCAGCTGAGCCCCGTCGACAAGTCTCTGCTGTAGGCCATGACCTTTCTCTATGCCAGAACCATTCGCTTTCACGAAACGGATGGCGCAGGGGTCGTTTATTTCGCAAACGGTCTGACGCTCTGCCACGAAGCCTACGAAGCCTCGTTAGCGGCAGCCGGAGTAGACCTGAGGGCTTTTTTTGCCCGAGGCCCAATAGCCTATCCTATTGTCCATGCCAGCATCGACTTTCGATCGCCGCTGGCCTGTGGCGATCGCATTCTCATCAATCTGACGCCCCGGCAGGTAGACTCGACCACCTTTGAAATTTCCTACCGCCTCTGCCTAGAGGAGACGCCTGAGCGCAGTGCGGCCACGGCCCAATCTCGCCACGTTTGTATCGATACCGCGAGGCGATCTCGCCTGGCACTGCCCCCGGACCTTATTGGCTGGATCGACCAATTTGGTGAAGCCCGTTCCCCTGAGAGTAGTACGGGGCTACCATAAAAAGGTTGGCAGCCGGAAAGGCAAGTATGACCCTGACCTCTCAAAAGCTATCGGTAGGTGAGCTGACGGCTCGGGTTCTTGAAATGGCTCAAACCGGCGTCTACCGGGAGTCCATTTTTGAAGCCTTCCAGCCGGTGGCGACCAAACGGCAAATTCGCAGTGCGATCGCACAGGCAAAACAGTTTGGCCTGCACTCCGTAGCATCCCTGCGAGATAGTGAGCTGGGCACCTACTACCAGGCCGACTCCACCCGCTATCAGCTTTTTCAAAAAGCCCTCCGTACCTCCGCCTTGACTGGCGGCGAGGATCTGGCGCAGCAGCTCATTCAGGGTACTCAGGCTATCAAGACAATGCTGGTCGTTATCGGCGGCAGTGCTTTGAGCCTGTTTGGCGTCGGCAGCCTGTGCCTGCTGGGAGGACATTCCCACACGGGCGGTCTGCTGTGGCTAGGGGCAGCGCTGACGGGCGGCATCTGGGCAGTGCAGCGAAGCGTTGTGAAACACTTGGTTTGAGGGCGGTATTGATATACAGCAATTCTCCAGTTAGTAAGCCACAGAATAGGTATAGCGATAGCCACTGGTGTTAGGACGGGGTGCAGGGGTGGAACCCCTGGCTAGGGGCGCAGCCCCCACACCTCCAAAAAATCGGATGTCCTAAGCTATGTGGCGACAGCTATAGATGAGTGGGAGGGTAGATGGGTGGCAAACCCAAGCGAAAATAGCTGTAGGCTTTGGCATAGCTTTGGCCACAAAGTTTGGGACCGAGACAATCGGCAAAGCACCGAGTTTGGGTAGGCTTTCTAGATCACCGTGCCCTACAGGCTGTTGCGACAGCTATAGGATTCTGACCCAGTAGCGATCGCGTCCTCGCCGCTTGGCCTGGTACAGGGCCGTATCGGCTGCCGCCACGAGCTCGTCGTAGGATCCACCGTTGCTTGGCATGGCGCTGGCAATGCCCATACTAGCCGTCACATAGGCACTGACGGTAGAGTTCGGATGGGGAATCTGCAGGCTGGCAATTTCGCTTTGAATGGCCTCTGCTACCACAATCGCCCCAGCTCGGCGAGTATTCGGCAAAACTACGACAAACTCTTCGCCACCGTAGCGAGCGACTAAATCTGCTGATCGCTTCACCGCTCGACAAAGTGCCTGAGCCACCGTAAATAAACAGACATCTCCCTGCTGGTGACCAAGAAAGTCATTGTAGATTTTGAAGTAGTCTACATCCAGCATAATCAGAGACAGAGGCTGCCCTTCTCGGGCCATTCGCTGCCATTCCTGCTGCAGGTACTCATCAAAGCGCCTACGGTTGGCGACCTTAGTTAAGCTATCGAGGGTGGCCAGTCGTTCTAGCTTCAGGTTAGCTGCCTGCAGGGCCGCCTCTATTGCTTTGCGCTCAGTGATGTCAATGCAGTTGCCAATAATGCCCTGCACCTCACCTTTAGGAGAAATAAAAGGACTGATGATGGTTTGATACCAGCGCGTCTCCCCAAAGACATTGGTAATGGTGAGTTCCTCTCGAACGGTAGTGCGCTGGCTGATCACCTGCTGGTTAATCGAAAAAAGGCGCTCCATCTCAGCCGAGGTTATGTTGGGATTAAATTCCGTTTCGACTTTACCGATCATTTCCTCTGGCTGTTTGCCGTGCATGGAGGCGCTGGCCTGGTTCACGGCAACGAGACGGCCCTGGCAGTTCCTGACAAAAGTAGCGCTGGGCATGTTGTCGATCACCTGCTGGAGAAACTGCTTCTGGGTATTGAGTTCATCCTGGGTGCGTTTGAGGTTAGTAATGTCCCAAAATACGCCCTGCACCCCAGTGATTTGTCCATCTGCTCCATAGACAGGAGACTTCACCACCTGGACGTAGATTTCCTCGTGATCGACTGGGGTTTTATGGGCTTCAACGGTGTGTAGCGTAGCGCCCGTGGTGATAACGTGCAGGTCGTCGGCTGTGTATTTATCGGCCAAAGAAGGGGGGTAGAAGTCATAGACAGTCTTACCCAGGCAGTCCTTGAGCGATTTACCCAGTGTTTTGAGAAAAGCTGGATTGGCAAAGATCAGGCGGCCCTCTAAATCAGCCCGGTAGAGACAGTGGGGTAGGACTTCGGTGAGAGACTGATAGAGCGCCCGGCTTTCCTTCAGGGCATTTTCAGCCTGCTTTTGCTCCGTCATATCGCGAACGATAATCAGAACTTCGTTATCACCGCTGGGAACGATCCTAGACTCTTCGTAGCGGCAGACACCGTCCTGCTCAAACTGATATTCATGAACCTGCATCTTGCCCGTCGCTAGGGCCTGACGGATGAAGTGCAGCCGCCTCTCTGCTAGTGGCGAGGGTAGGAACTCAGAAAGATGTTTGCCTACCAATTCTTCAACTGGAGCTAGTAGGGGAACTTCTCCTGAGTTCATCAGACTCAGGCAAATGCCCTCTCCCGAGTAGCGAACCAGCAAGTCTGGAATGGCGTTGAGGATGATGGCCTGAGTTGCTTCGCTCTGCTGCAGGGCCTGAGTTCGCTCAGCTATTTGAGCTTCTAGGGCAAGGCTGTAGTTAGCCAGCAGCCGCTCTGCGGCAACCCAACTCTCAGGGCTGCTCAAACCGAGGCTTTCAGAAATTGAGGCGGACAAGGGCACTCCTGTTTTAGCTGGCCGGGAGGGCAAAAGAGAACTTTGCCGCCATTGCCGCATGCATCTAAAGGTTCGCCACAGAAAGCCGAGAACCGTTCGAAGAACCGCCTTGAAAGATAAACGGTACACAATATTGAGAGCCTATCTAGGCAGTTGCAACGTACCACCGGAGACTGACCGCAGCAGACATGCTGCGGGGAATTTGGTGCTTTCCCAAACCGGCAAGGGGAAGAGATGCAAGGCCTTTAGAAACAATGGGCAGTTAACAGTTCTACTTAACATTAACTGCTTAACAATGTTATCGGCAGAGTCAGAGTGCCGCTGGGAAGTAGTCCCACCCCTATCCCTACATCCATCAAAGCATCAAACAAAGACTCAGACAGATTTCTAGAATGTAAAATAACCTCCAGGTCGGCGGTGCGGTAGAGGGTGCAGCGAATATTGTGTAGCGTGGTTTGTAGGACTGCCCCAGCCAAAACCGAGTCTCGCCGGAGATTGAGGGCCGTTGATCGCTCTAGCACTTCATCTCGCCGAGAACCCGCTAAGGCAAAGCAGCCCAAGGCCCCACTTTGATCAATAACGGTTAATGAGCTGGCCTCCAAGTGAGTCACGAGGCTGTCTGTTTGATCTGGCAGACACAACATTAGGTAGTCGTTCACGGTTAGCCGCAGAGCGACCAGCGACCCCACTCGCTGGCTGGCTAAGGGAGGCACAGCAGCGACCCCAGGAACGATCTGGTCGAGGAACTCTGCTGCCCCCCGACCGGAGACCGACACTTTACCCAAGCAGGCCCAATCGACTAGAACAGCGCCAGTTAAAAGCTGCTGCTGCTCTCTTTCGGGGTGGCCAAAGTGTTGAGCCAGGCACCAGCCCGCCAGCAGCTCCGTTTTTACTGGGTAGCGGCGGTAGACGCCAGCGAGGGGGCTAGTTTTAACCAGAGGCGATAGCGTCATGCTGTTACGAGGTTAGGCGAGTACCGTCTGGGTCATAGGCTGCCTGGGCCAGGACAGTCGCCTGCACCTGCTGACCGCTGCCCAGCCGAATCGTAAACTCCCGTTTGGGCTGGGCCAAATCTGCGGCGATCCAGGCTAGACCAATGCCTTTATCCAGGGTGGGGCTACGGCGGGAACTGGTGACCCGACCAACCACCTTGCCTTCAGAAAAGGCTGCTACCCCGTCTTCAGGAATCGGATCTTGGGCATGGTTAAGCATAAAGGGCACCAGACGAGACGCTACCCCCTGTTGCTGAAAGGCCGATAGGGCAGCCTTGCCAACGAAACTGGGCTTATCGGTTTTGACCGCAAAGCCGACGCCTGCTTCATAGGGGTTTGTCAGCGCATCGGTATCGACACCGGGAATCAGGTGTCCTTTTTCTAGCCGCAAAATTCGCTGGGCTTCTACGCCAAAGGGCCTGATCTGAAAGGGCTGCCCTTGCTCAAGCAGAAAAGCCCACAGAGCTTCTCCATACTCTGCCGGAAAGTGCAGCTCATAGCCCAGTTCACCGGTAAAGCCAATGCGAAACATTAGAGCAGGAATACCAGCGATCTGAGCTGAGCGGCTGCTCATGTAGGGAAAGGCCGAGTTGGCCAGATCAATATCGACCAGGGGCTGCAAGAAATCTCGGGCTGTTGGGCCGGTAACGTTGACGGCAGCATAGACGGCACTGAGGTTTTTAAACTGCACATTAAAGGATTCGACCGTTAGCCACCACTGGAACAGCGCGTTAATCGCCTCCTGGTTGCCGGTGGTCGTCGTGAGGTAGTAGCGATCTGTCGCCAGCCGAGACAGCGTGCCATCTTCAAATAAGATGCCGTCTTCGCCCACCATGATGGAGTAGCGAGTGCGCCCGATAGCCAGCTTGCCGTATTTGCCGGGCAGCAAGAACTGCAAAAAGTTCAGGGCATCTGGCCCGCTCAGTTCCAGCTTGCCTAGGGTGCTGATATCAATCAGGCCCAGGTGTTGGCGTACGTGGCGGGCCTCCTGATCGGGGTCGCTGTAGGCATAGGGACGCTGCCAGCGCCCGGCCTCTACAAAGGTCGCCCCCGCCTGCTGGTGACACCCATGCATGGGCGTGCGCTGAACCGGCTGCAGGTGGTGGGAACGGCCTGCCAGCACGCCAAAGGAAACCGGGGCAAAGGGAGGTCGCAGGGTCGTGAGGGCCGCTGCCTCGGCGGGCAGGCCTGTGTCTTGGGCTGCTAGTCGGGCCACGGTCTCGTAGCACTGCTTGCCCTGGCAGGGCCCCATGCCCATGCTGGTGTAGCGCTTGAGCGTTTCTACGGCGTCGAACCCTTCGGCAATTGAGCAGCGAACTTCCTGCCGGGTCACGTCCATGCACTTGCAAATGATGTGGTGGGTGCCGCCTGACTCAATGGCGGCGGGCAGGGCCGAAATCAGATCGGCTGTCTGCCGTTCAGAGGCAGGTTGAGGCATGCCCTGGGCAGCAACAGTTCCCGCTACCCAACCTTCTTCATAGAGCTGAGCAAAGCTGGCGGTGCCGTTGACATCGCCGGCCGCATACACCCCTGGGGGCAGATCAGGGACGCGAAAAACCTGCCGGATGCTGTCCCACACGGGGCGGCAGCGGCCGGCTGAGAGCAGATTGAGCTGGGGCTTGAAGCCAACTGCGATCGCAACCACATCGCAGGCAAAGCTGCGCAGACAGCGGCTGCCATCGACGCTGCCAATATCAATGCCCGTGACCCAGGAGTCTCCGTGGGCAGCCTGAATCGTCTGCTCCCGGTAAATTGGAATGCCCAGCTGGCGCAGACGCTGCTCAAATGGTCCTGCCTGTCCTTCAGGCCGAGCATCCACCACCGCCTGCACTCGAGTGCCCGCTCCCAGCATCAGCAGAGCAGTGTGATAGCCGCCATCGTGGCAGGTCACCACGACCGCATTTTCCCCCACCGCTAGCCGATGGTCCGCAATCAGACGCTCCACGCCACGCGCCGTCAAAATGCCGGGAAGGTCATTGTTCTCAAAGACCAGATGACGGTCGGTAGCACCGGGGGCTAACACCACCGCCCCCGCCCGAATTTTGAACAGGTCATGACCCTGCTGAGCCGCTACCAGATTGTCCTCATAGAGGCCAAAGACAGCGGTGCCCGTGAGAATTTCCAGCCGAGGATGATCCTTGAGCTGGTCTGCCAACTGGCGAACAGCCTGATAAGCAGGCAGTTGATTGAGCGCCGCCTCCCGACAATCCTGCACCGGGGCAATGCTGTGTCGGGCATGGCCCCCCAGCTGGGGTCGATCGTCAATCAGCAGCACCTGCCGACCAGCTACCAGCGCTGCCTGGCCTGCCGCCAAACCGGCAGGCCCACCCCCCACGACACAGACATCGGGGAAGCGGTAGCGCTTTTCGTACCGGACGTCGCGCTCCCCAGCTTGCCGGTCCACCTCCCCCAGCCCAGCTATCCGCCGAATAACGCGCTCTGCCAACGGCCATAGCCATTTGGGCTTGTGAAATAGCTTGTAATAAAAGAGGTTAGGCAGCAGCGGCACGACCCAGCCATTGACCGCCATCAGGTCAAACTCTACCGAGGGCCAGGCATTTTGCGTGCGCACCTGCATGCCCTCTCGAACATAGGTTCGGTCGGCTAGCTCATTGGGCGTATTGTCTACCGTAACCAGCGTTTCTGGTCCCTGGCCGTGGCCGTCATAGACGCTGCGAGGCCGGTGAAACTTAAAGCTGCGAGAAAATAGACGGATGCCGTTAGCTAGGAGCGCCGAGGTGACCGTGTCGCCCTCAAAGGCAGTCAGGGATTTGCCGTTGAAGCTAAAGGTAACAGGGTTGCCCAGGTCAGGCAGCTCGATATCGGGATGGTGTGTGATGCGCCGGTAAATGGAAATAGTTATTTAATGAGAGGAGTCCTTGGGCATGTCCTGCAGATCTCGTTACCAGTAGCTGCGGTGCTGGGTATTGTCTGTAGTGTCCCGCTCAACTAGAAACCAGGACTGGCAGCCGCTGCGGTGATACCACCACTCCAACTGCCGCCCCCGGCGGTTTTGCCTGAGATAGAGGTAGTCTGTCCAGTCCGACAGGTCAGCACTAGGCAGCGGCCGGGGAGTGAACTCGCCTTTGCAGGTAAACTCACTGACCGAACGCCTGCCGCAGTTGGGGCAGGTGAGTTGAAAGCTCATATCAGCAGTTGATGTACTGTTTCATTTCCCAGGGGGTAACGCCAGCATGGAAAGCATCCCACTCGCCGTACTTAAATTCAAAGTAGGTCTTGGTCGCCAGTTCCCCCAGCACATCTATTAGCAGGCTGTCGCTTTTAAGGGCTGCGAGCGCTTCTAGCAGGTTTGAGGGCAGGCGCTGCAGGTCAAATTCAGACCCTCGCACAAATAGGTTCTCGTCAATCCGCTGGCCCGGATCAGCCTGGGTGGCAATGCCCTCTAGCCCAGCGGCCAACAGCCCCGCTAGCACCAGGTATAGGTTGGCAGCGCCGTCTACCAAGCGGCACTCAAACCGTCCGGCCTCCGGAATTCGCAGCATGTGAGTGCGGTTGTTGCCGCCGTAGGAGATGTACTGAGGGCTCCAGGTGCTGCCAGATTCGGTCATGGCTGCCCCTAACCGGCGGTAGGAGTTGATGGTTGGGCCACACAGTGCCGTGAGCCCGCGCGCGTGAGCCAAAACCCCTCCCAAAAATTGGTAGCCCAGGGAGGAGAGGCCGCCGTCATCGGCCCCTGCCGCAAACAAGTTTTGGTCACCCTGCCACAGGCTGTTGTGAATGTGGGCTCCGTTGCCCGTGAGATGGCTGAAGGGCTTGGGCATAAAGGTGGCGGTTAGGCCCTGCTGTTCAGCCAGGGTTTTGACCATGTATTTAAAGAATACGTGGCGGTCGGCGGTCACCCTGGCATCGCTGTAGGTCCAGTTGATCTCAAACTGGCCGTTGGCATCTTCATGGTCGCACTGGTAGGGTTCCCACCCCAGTTCCTCCATGTAGGTGACTAGCTTGGAGATCAGGTCAAACTGGCGCATTAGGTTGAGCTGGTCGTAGCAGGGGCGAGCTGCGGTGTCGTGGGCATCTGCGATCGCATATCCCGCTTCCGTCTGCCGCAGCAGAAAAAACTCGGCTTCTACTCCAGCTTTATAGCTATAGCCCAGCTCAGTTGCTTGAGCCACTACCCGGTTCAAAATCATGCGAGGAGCCGCTGGGAAAGGCTCTCCATTAAAGTACACATCACTGGCTACCCAGCCAACGTTAGGCTGCCACGGCAGCACAATCAAAGACTCCGGATCGGGAATAACCGCGATTTCTGCCGCATCCGGTCCAAGCCCCAGGTTAGAGGCAAAAGACGCAAAGAAAGCGCCATCTCGTTCCACAGAGCCGATTTTAGCGGCAGGTACCAGCTTAGCCCGCGTGCCTCCCAACAGGTCGGTGTAAGACACCAAAAAAAAGTTTAAGCCGTGCTCCTGCGCCAGTTCAGCCAGGGTTTTGCCCTGGGTTAGCGTTGCAACCATACCGTTCTCCAGACCGCTTAAATTAAGACAGCGGGCCAATTACCTGGCCAACCCCCTGAACCCCTTTTGTCACAGAGCTGTTTGTCTCAGAGTTAACAGAGTAGGGAATTCAATTAAGCCCAGTAAATCAACCTTGTTATGACAAGTTTGTATCCCTAGATACGGCTGCAGCGTTCAAACTGCCGCTTCCCCTTTGCCAGAAGCCTCTTTCCGCCAAGGGAACCTTTTAGTGATGTAGACGACATTTTATGACAGCCTCTTGTGTTAGCAAAATCCCGTTGTCTTAACCTCCTCTTTACACAAACCTTGTAACGTGGTCAACGAGACATTGTGCAAACCTCGTATTGCGCAAACCACCAAATTGGCTAGGGAGTGAGAACCCAATGGTTTCGACAACACTTTTATTTCGTTCCGCTTATTCCGTTGCTTTAGCAGCTCTGGTTGCAGGCCTAGCAGCCTGCGGCGGCGATTCCCAGACTGCTACAACTGAAGGCGGCACTGAGACGGCTGCTGGCTCCGGCCTGACAGGAGATGTTTTGGTTGATGGTTCCAGCACCGTGTTTCCCATCTCTGAGGCAATGGCAGAAGAATTTATGGCTGCCAACCCCAACGTTCGAGTAACGGTAGGGGTTTCCGGTACAGGCGGCGGCTTCAAAAAGTTCTGCGCTGGAGAAACAGATATCTCCAATGCTTCCCGCCCCATCAAGCAAGAAGAAATTGAGCTGTGTGAGCAAAACGGCATTGAGTACGTTGAAGTGCCCATTGCTTACGACGGCCTAACCG
>JACVRP010000386.1 GCA_014534385.1 Cyanobacteria bacterium Co-bin13 | reverse complement strand
GTTTCTTCTCCGGGGCGCAGCGGATTGGAAGAGGCGGCATAGATGCGAGTTGCATTGCGGTCAAACAGTAGGCTGTTGTCAGCTTCTGTGATTTGAAAGCCCTTGTCCTGCGGCCCAAACCAGATCCGAGTGTTCGGAAAATCCAGGGTTTCCTGCCTGTAGATGGAAGCAATGTTGCTGGTAATTTGGGTGGAGGGCAAGAAGTCGGGAACGGCTGCTTGGGGGGTACTGCTGCGATAGTCTAGGGACCAGAGCTTTGCTAAGAGGTCGGTGTAGAACAACACCATGCCGACTTCGGTGCCCTTTAGGTCGCCGTCGTACCGGGCCTGCTGAAACTGAAAAGTTTTCTCCTGCTCTTGTAAATAGTCGGCCAGATACTGATCGTTGGGGTTGTCACTGGTTTTAAGCTTGTCCGCCAAAATCAGGTAGGGCACCGCATCATTATTGGCTATCCCTGCCTCGGCGTTTTGCACATCCTCCTCGGTAATCGGCGCACCGCCGCGAGCAATGTAGTTCCTTAAACCAGAGCTAAGCTGATTAAAGGCCTCCTCAAACGCCCGAAAGTCATAGGCCGGATCGAGGGAAAAGCCGCTGCCGTTGACCAGGCCCAGTTCAGCCATGTCCTGGTAGGCTTGGGCCTCAATCTCAGCCTGGTCAAGGGGAGAAGCCTCATTCAGCCTGGCGTTCCATTTGGCCTCAAAGGCCGCGAAATCCTGGCGAATTTTCTCCTCGGATTGCCAGATGGCGGCCACATCCTCAATCTGAATGCCGCGATAGCTGCGCCCCTGCAGTTTGCGCCCGCCGAGGATCAGGCTCCCCCTCTGCCGTTGAGCGTAGGTGAGGTCGTCGATCTGGTGCATGAACTGCTGCAGGTCTGGCAAGATTTCAATACGGGCTTCTGTATAGCCTGCAGCCTCTGTAAACAGCGTCTCGCCATCTACCACTTCTCGGCGGGTTAACAGCCCATACTGCTGCTCGGGGTGCAGTTCGTACTCAAATACCACCAGGCTGGTGGGCTTTTGCCCCAGATCCTTGCGGTGCTTGTCGGCGATGTGGGCCAGGGCATCGGCTCGCTGCCCTGCCGCTAGTCCCGCCGGAATCAGGGCAACGACCTCACCGTTGCCTACATGAAGCGAACGGGTGGTGCCGTACTCAAAATTTGACACCGGGCGCATATAGCCCTGTCGCACGGTCGAGAGGTCGTAGAGGCTCTGGTTGATTTCCGCCGCTGTCAGGCTGTGATCAGAGGCAATGGTAAACAGCAGCCAATCTCTGAGCTGGTCTTGCTTTTCCCGATCGCTGAGGCTGGCAAAGCTAAGTTCGTCCAGGCGAAAGTCAACAAACTGAGCCTCGTTTTCAGGAAAGTCATTGAAGGGTTTATCTAGCGCCATTGCCTGACCCGTCGGCCCGGCTGGAATGCCGCTGGCAAACAGCAGGATAATACTGGCCGTTGCGATCGCAAGTCCGATGTAGCTCAGGATGCGGAATTGTTTTCTCATGGCAGAAGGGGGCGTTAAGCAGTAGGGCACGATGGGGGTTGGGGCTATTGCGCGGTCAGTTCCTGATAGCGCTGCTGATAGCGCTGCAGGGTAGCGGCCTCGGGCGCACCGGGCTGTTGCAGGAACCAGCTAACGAAAGCCTGGGCATAGAGCTGTTTGACCTGGGCTTCACGGGCATCTTTGCCGCTGAGGGGAGATCGAGACAAAAAGGTTTCGGCGCTGTCCATTACGGCAAGGGGCTGATCGGCCTGAGCTGCGGTCATCAGTTGGGCATAAGCTCGGGCGCGGGTCTGACGCACCGAAAGCTCGTAGAGACCCAGGCCGCCTGCGACTAGAAGGGCTGCGATCGCAAGCGCCATTTGGGTTTTTAGAACCGGGTTTTGGCGGCTAAAGAGCCAGGGCAGCAAGGGTTCGCGGCTGGGCTGCGGGTCGAGCCGAGTCGGCCGCAGCACAACGGGGTTTGCCAAGGGTGGGGGAGGCGTCACGATGGGGATAGCTGCCTGAGTTTTCCAAAGGCGCTGCTCTAAAAAGGCACAGATAGGGTCTGGGGGCAGCGCTGCCAGTTCAGAATGGGCCTGACTCACCCGCTGCCAGTCGTCTGTCAGGGAGGCTTTATCGGGGGGCGGCTGCTGCAGAATTTGGCTGAGGCTGCTGTAGAGAGCCAGCGCCTGCTGCTCAGTCGGATCGGGGGGCAGGCCGGGCAGGTTGCGCCAGACCTCCATTGCCTGTGCCAGCTTTACCGATGACTGAGTAGCCACGACCTGGGGCGACTTCAGGTAGGCGTCTCTCAGGGCAAAGCCTTTCTTCGCCTGGGCTGTGAGCTGTTGTCCCTGGGCCGTGAGGCGAGTATTGGGCTGCTGTTTGAGGTTTGCCTTGAGCTGCGTTACCTGGGCCTGAATCTGGTTCATCAGCTGGGTGAGGTCGTCGCGGGTGGAGAGGGCCCCCTTAAGCTGGGGGGCGTAGACCAGCGCTTTTTCTGCCGCCACCAACCCCGCCGCCACCTCTCCGGCATTGCCCAGCTGAATCGCCTGGAAATGATGCAGATCCCCCAGGTAGTCATAAATCACGCGGTTGTAGGGGTAGGTTTTGGCCAGAGCTTCAAACTGGCGGATGCCTTTTTGCAGGCAGCGAGCATTGGCCTTAAACTGCTGCTTCGACTCCCCTTTTTTGAGGGTTGCTAGAATAGCTGCCCCCTCGACTTCCGCTAGTTCGATCTGGTAAGCAACGGATTTGGGATAGAGGCTGAGGCGATGGCGGCAGAGACCAATGGCCTCCCGCCAGTTTTGGTCGGCCCGGTAGCGATCAATCTGCTGCTGCCAGGGCAGGGCCAGCATCGCCAACCAGCCCTCTGAGGGGAGAGAAGACTGGGGCAGGAGGGCTTCTAGAAAGGAGATATGGGCAAAGTTGCGATCGCGCCTGCTGCCCGATTGAGCGCCGTCTGCCTCACCCGTCGCCTGCTGCTGCACCTGATTCAGGCCGTTGTAAAACCCGCAATGGGTATCGATCAGCAGCTCCTCCACCAACCGCTGCCGCAGGGCAACAGGGTCTTTGAGCACTTCAGCGTCGGGATAGTCCCGCGCCACTTCGTCCGCCAGGGCCTGCCAGAAAAAGCCCTGTTTGCGCAGAGCACAGAGCTGATTTTGAATCTGCTGCCAGTAAAAATCGGCCTGCTGCCACTCGGCCGATAATTCGGCCTCAAACCCCAGCCGATGCTGAATTAGCAGCCGGGCTAGATGATCTTGAGGGCTAAGGTTGCGGGCAAAAAAGAGTTGCGCCTTAGTCAAATCGCGGTAGGCTAGGGCAACCAAATGCAGGGCTGCCTGCTGATCAGGAGTCGCTGCCGCAGGCGCAGGAGAGGAGCTATAAAACTCAGCAGTAATGGCCGGAAAAACGCGCGGGGATGATTGCTGCGGGCGGGCAATCAGAGCAGTCGATGTCATGGGGCACCCTGGGATGGACTATGCAGGTTTGACAGACTGTGACAATTTCAGGAGAAGCAATCTCTGCAGATTACTTTAGTAGGCTATTTCAGCGAAAATACGGGCAATTCCCGAAAACTTCACATCTCACCCCCTTGACCCTATGGTTCGCAATGTCTATGCCTTCCTGGTGGGCATTGACCAGTACCCCAGCCCCCTGACCTCTCTACGAGGTTGCGTCAATGACATCGAGACCTTCGAGCAATACCTGCACGGGTGGATTCGAGATAACCCAGGCTATGCGCTACAGCCGCCCCATCGGTTAATCAATCAACAGGCAACCCGACAAGCCGTGATTGCAGGCTTTCGCACCTACCTCAGCCAGGCACAATCGAGCGACGTAGCTCTGTTCTACTACAGCGGGCACGGTTCCCAAGCCCCGTCACCCCCCCAGTTTTGGACAATCGAGCCCGATCGGTTTAATGAAACCCTGGTCTGCTGGGATAGCCGCCTT
>JACVRP010000451.1 GCA_014534385.1 Cyanobacteria bacterium Co-bin13 | reverse complement strand
CCTCGCACTAACCTGTGCCCAGGCTATAGCAATTAGAGCTTAGCTGCCATATTTGGGTGGGAAGGGGAGACGGGGGGCAGGGGAGAGGGGGAGACGCGGAGAGGGGGAGACGCGGGGAAGTAAAGTAAAACCCCTCCCAAGCTCCCTAGCCCCCAAGCTCCCCTTCTCCCTAGCCCCCTTGGCCTCCTCACCAGGTAAACTTAAGCCCTTGATCAATCAAATACTGCTGTAGCGCTGGCATCTGCCCGGTCACGACCACTTGGGATGGATTTAGGTCAGCGGGGCGGCTGTACTGCAGCAGCCAGCCTGAGGTGGCTCCTGCTGCTGCGCCGACGCTCCATTCTCCGTAGTGAACGCGGGTAACGCCGTTGACGATGTGGCTAACGGCAATAGCCTTGCCGCCGATCAGCACGTTGTCTACACCCTGGGGAATCAGGGCCTCCAGCGGGATCTGCAGGGGGCGCACCACAAATTCTTTGATACTGGCCCCGGAAGCTTCATAGGTGGGGCGCTTGTCCCAGTAGCGGCAGCCGTGAATATCAATGTCGTAGTGGGCCAAGGCGACAGCGGTAGGGCTGAAGTTGCGTCCGCCGGTCATGTCCTCACGCAGGTCGGCTTCGACCAGCATGAGGTTGTCCTGGCCGTAGGCGGGTCTACCCAAGATCCGGCGGCCCTCTCTGAGGTAGGGCATCATACTGAGGCCGGAGCGGGTGCCTAGAGGCGCATCTGCCCCAGACAGGAGGGACAGCGGCAGGTAGGGCTGAGCCTGGGTCTCAATCAGCCACTCGGCAAAAATCAGGGCGTGGTTTTCGGCATCTTTCAAAGATTTGAGGGAGAGACCGCCTAGCCAGTTCTGCCGCTGCCCGGAGAGCACAATATCCTCTTCCGTCAGAATCAGGGGCGGCTCCATGATGTGCCAATCGTTGCCCCGGTTCCAGTTAATTAGCGTCTTTTCTCCGGGCTGGGTTAGATCGGTGCCCGATCCGGGGTATCGGCCTATCATGCGGCGGTAGTTAAAGACGCCGCCCCGGTCAAAAAAGGGAAAGCCTTCTAGGTCAAACTGCTGCCGGTGCCGCTCACGAGTGTAGTCTGACTCGACTTTCTGCAGCCGACTGGAGCTTTCACCGCCATCGTCTAGCGTCGCCAGAATGAAAGGGTAGGTGTAGGCCTGGGTGCAGTCGGGGTTGGCCATTGAGGCAGCATTGACTTCACCAGTTTCGGCCTGGGCGTCGGAGCCAATTCGGTGGGGCAAGTTGGCCCAGCCCACCAGCTCGCCTGTATCGGTGGCATCGATTACCATCAGCCGACCGCCAGGTGGAGCCTGCAGCCGGATAGGAATTTTGTTGTAGGTCGAATCAGCAGACCAGGAATACCAGGCACTTAGCTCTTTAGACAGCCGCCCCTCAGGGGTATAGCTAGCATCTCGCGGAATTCGCTTCACTGCGTAGATAGCGTTAATTTGGCGGCCAGAGGCGTCGAACGAAGCTCCCTTAAAGGCCGTTGAAGTAGACCAGCGGCTTTCAGGAGAACTGGCGGAGGCAGAGCGCATCCACATCTCTGCGGCCGTTGCTCCTGCCTTCGGCGAGAAACACAGTTCCCCCACCCAACAGTTGTTGGTTTCGGTAACCCGTAGGGGAGACGGAAGGCCCGTCCAGCTAGGCAGGTTGACCGACTGGCTGCGGATGAGCTGCTTAAAGGCTTCCCAGCTGGGAGAAAAGTTGTCGCGCGATCGCATTGCCCGCGATTCATCTAGGGCCGATACCCCCTGGGCGCTAATCTGCCCACCTAGCCAGGGCGTCAGCTCAATCAGGCAGGTCGTCACCCCCGTTCGCATGGCGTGGGAGGCTGCTGCCACCCCGCCCAACGTACCGCCCAAGACCACAACTTCACACTCCCAAACTTCTGCCGCTTGTGGCAGGGGGTCAAGCCTGGGTCGCCCGTTACTGGCCGTTAGCGCCTCTACCTCCCCCGCCGATTCGGCCTGAGCAACGCCTTCTCCCAGGCTCTGCGACAGAGGGGAGCCGGGCCGACTGAGGAAGTTGCCCACGGTAATAAAAGCCTGTAGCAGCACCGCCGCACCGCCCATGGCAACCGTGCAGAGCACCGAGAGGCGTGTCAGGCGACGCTGTCTTCTTTGACGCTTGAGAGGTAGGGAACGGTAGCGGCGCTTCGACATGAAAGGGCAAAAAGGGAAGCAATCGATAGTGAGTGTAGCAACGAAATCCAGACTTGGCGGGATTTCTAGCGAAAATTGATGAACTTGCTAGAAGACGTCAAGAACGGGGTTGCGATGCTCAATGCTACAGCAACTTCAAAAAAAGGCCACAGCAACTCCCAAAACCAGCGTGATCAATTGCAAAATTAGGCTTGACAGGGACAAAATCCCCGCCTAGCTTAGACCATGCTTAGCGCGATTTCACAGGCTGACCTCACTGGGCAGCTTCACTGAGCCATTTCACCGGGGCAGCATCGAGTCTGAAACATCCTCTCACCTGCTGTGTTTAAAACTAGCTATGTTGAAGTTCCTGACTAAGACCGACTACCTGCTGCGGGAAACGCTGCTTGGCCTGCGCCGGGGCGGCTGGATGAATTGGGCGGCCGTCAGCACCATTACCGTCCTGCTGTTTCTGTTTGGTATCAGCCTGCAGTCCACCTGGCAGGTGGAGCGGCTGCTCAACCAGTTTGGTAGCCAGCTAGAGGTGTCAGCCTATTTAGAGAGCGGAGTTCAGGCAGATACCCTGCTGCCCGTCGTCCAGAGTATGCCAGAGGTAATTGCCGTCAGGCCCGTAAGTAAAGAGTTTGCCTGGCAGTCTCTCGTCGAAGACCTGGGTATTTCTGACATCGAAGGCGCGACCGAGCAGCTCAATGGCAATCCGCTGGTAGACGAGCTCAAGGTCAAGGTTCGCTCCTCAGAAGATGTGCCCAGCCTGGCCAGCAAACTAGACGAAATGCAGGGCGTCGATGAGGTGCGCTACGTCGATGAAGCGGTGACCCGCTTGGCCCAGCTTAACGACGGCCTGAAGTGGGTCAGCCTATTTATCATCGGCATTTTGAGCCTGACTGCAACCGCCGTCATTACCACCACCATCCGCCTAATTGTGATGGCTCGCCGCCGAGAAATCGAAGTGATGCAGCTAGTCGGAGCCACCCACGTCTGGATCTACCTGCCGTTTATTTTGCAGGGAGCCACCTTTGGCCTGGCCGGAGCCAGTATTGCCTGGGGGCTGCTATTTGGTATTCAAAAGTT
>JACVRP010000390.1 GCA_014534385.1 Cyanobacteria bacterium Co-bin13 | reverse complement strand
GCCGAGAAGAAATCATCGACCCGCACCCGCTCAATCTGCACCTTCATGCCAAGTTCCTCCAGGCTCTTTTGCACAATGGCCTGGGTCTGCTGCCGCACCGGGTTGACCGCTGACTGAAACAGCACCTCCATTTCCACGCCACCCTTGTCGCGAATGCCGTTGCCGTTGGTATCGACCCAGCCTGCCGCATTGAGCAGCGACTTGGCGCGTTCCAGGTCGTACTCGTAGGGAATGGTGCCAGTCGCGTATTGGGAGGGTTCTACCAGGAGTTGGGATACGGGCCGCCCGGCGCTGCCGTAGAGGGTCTGTGCGATCGCATCGCGGTCTACCGCCAGGTTAATCGCCTCTCGCACCCGAATATCGCTGAAATAGGGATGGGGCACCTCTGGGCTAGATCGTTCCCCCTTTTCAGTCTTCGCAAAGGGATGCGAAAAGTTGAGCATAATCCGCTCTACGTTGGAGCCAAAGGTCGTAATCAGGCGGCCCTGGGCGTCTTTCTCCAGGTCTTTGAGGGCACTGGCCTCTACCTGCACGTTGTTGGCCAGGTCAGCATTACCCGTTCGCATCACGTCTCGCGCCGCCGCGTAGGGGGCAATGCCGCCAGTCAGCTCAATACTCTTAAACGCCGGGGCTCCTCCCCAGTAAGTGACGTTGGGGCTGTAGATCACCGTGCCCGGGGCAAAGGCCAGAACGGTGTAGGGGCCAGTTCCAATAGGCTGCACGTTGGCCTGAGCTTCACGGGCCTTGGGTCCGTTAAATTCCTCAAAAACGTGACGCGGCAGGACCAGCCCTGTCTGCCCCGTAAAGGGAACGGCCCAAGCCGCTGTCGGTTCTTTAAAGGTAATCTTGACCGTGGTAGGATCCACCGCCTCGACCGACTCTACCCCCTCATAAAACTGGGCCGTTGCTGCCGCCACCTGAGGGTTGCGAATAAATTCAAAGGTAAAAACGACGTCGTCGGCAGTGAACGGCTTACCGTCTGTCCAGGTCACCTCTGGCCGCAGTTTCCAGGTAACCGATTTGCCGTCTGGAGCCACCCCACCGTTTTCCTCCGTGGGGATTTCGGCAGCCAGGAAAGGCACCAGTTCGCCCTCAGCGCTGTAGCTAGCTAAGGGCTCATAGACAATCCGAGCCGCTTCAAAATCTTGATAGCCCGTCGCTAAGTGCGGGTTCAGCGTGACGGCTGCCCGGCTGTAGAGCAACTTCAGCACATCAGGGTCACGCTCTACTCGCTCCTCTTCAATTGGAGCCGTCTCTGTCTGAGCAGTTGAGTTAGGCTGGCTGCAGCCCGTGAGTGACCCCGCTCCTAGCAGAGCGGTCACCAGTAAAACAGTTGCACAAATCCCTGATTTCATCGGAGACCTACGGTTGAATGGACGGGCTAAAGACAGACCACCCAAAGGTGCTCTACCAGATTAGACAAAAAGTAATGGGATCGGGTTGCCGCAAGACTGAGCTTCTTAGCAGTGCCCGCCACCGTTAGCTCGCAAAGCTCTCTTTGGAAAAAGCAGCTTAAAAGCAGCCAATTCCTTAGGCTGTCAGGCAACTTTTTCTGGCTTAGCGGCTCTCTCACCTTTCAAAAGCAGCGCCTATATTCCCGGAATTGTTTGTTTAGAGAGAGCCCAGGAATTTTTCGAACCCCTACGCAAAATTCCTCAGCTATGTTTGAGGTTTCCAATAGCTGAGGAAAGGGAGTATTTGGCTAAATCTGTCGGGTTTTGGCCCGCGCTTAGGCAGAGGCTTCAGTCTCAGGAGCAGATTCTTCTACCGTTTCAGCCGTCTCTGTGGCGGCGTCAGGCGTTTCTGCCTCAGCTACCGGCTCTTCCACAGGGGCTTCTTCCACGGGCTTAGCCTTGGTCGGTCTAGGGCCGCGCATGAGGGCGGGGGGCACGGCGGGCTTGCGATCGCGCTCATCACGATCGCGATCGCGGCCACCTCGACCCCGACCACCCTCTTTTTTGGCTTTGCCTGAGACGGGGTGGTCAATGATTTTTTTAGGCTTAGGTTGTTCGGACTGATTTTCTGGGCTGTCGGCCATGACTCAACACTTCTTTACACCTTGCCGATCCTACCGTGAAACGGCTAGGACTGCCCCAGGATGAAATCAGTTCCCGCTAGCGGCAGCTTAGCCATTGCCGAAGCCTCCAGAGTTAAGGCGACCAGGTCTTCCCGCTCCAGGTTATGAACGCTGGACTTGCCGCAGGAGCGAGCCAGGCTCTGAGCCTCCATCACCATTGACTGCAGATAGTTAGCTACATGGGTTGAGGCTTCCTCCACCGGCAGGCGCGCCATTAGGTCTTCGTCCTGAGTGGCAATGCCAACCGGACAGCGACCTGTGTGGCAGTGGTGGCAGTGATAAGGGGCGGTACCCAGGGCCTGGTAGTCTTCTTCGTAAACTGGCTTGTTGCAGCCCATCGCAATCAGGGCTGAGGTGCCAATGCTAACCGCATCTGCGCCCAGGGCTAGGGCTTTAGCCACGTCCGGACCAGAGCGAATGCCGCCCGAAATCACCAGCTGCACCTCTCCATAGACGCCGATTTCCTTCAGGGCCTCGACCGCCTGAACTAGAGCGGGCAGGGTGGGAATGCCGGAGTGTTCCTGAAAAATGCTTTGAGTTGCCGCCGTGCCGCCTTCCATACCATCCAGCACGATCACATCGGCCCCAGCCTTAACGGCTAGCTTCACGTCGTCTTTGACCCGAGTTGCGCCCATCTTGACGTAGATGGGAATTTCCCAGTCGGTGGCTTCCCGCAGTTCCTCGATCTTGATGCGCAGGTCGTCGGGGCCAATCCAGTCGGGGTGGCGCGAGGGCGATCGCTGGTCCACACCTTCCGGCAGCGTTCGCATTCCGGCAACCACGGCATTGACCTTTTGCCCCAGCAGCAGGCCGCCACCGCCCGGCTTGGCTCCCTGCCCAATGACGATCTCTATCGCGTCGGCCTTCTTGAGATCCTTGGGGTTAAAGCCGTAGCGCGAGGGCAGACACTGATATACCAGCTTGGCCGACGCATCCCGTTCGGCGGGCAGCATGCCGCCGTCGCCCGTCGTCGTAGAGGTGCCGAGCCAGGTAGCGGCTTGACCCAGGGCCACCTTGGCATTTCTGGAGAGTGCCCCAAAGCTCATCCCAGCAATGGTGATGGGAATTTCTAGCTCCATCGGGCGCTTGGCAAAGCGAGTACCTAAAACGGTGCGGGTGTTGCATTTCTCCCGATACCCTTCTAGGGGCAGGCGGGTCATGGAGGCGGTGAGAAACACCAGGTCGTCCAGACGGGGCACGTTGCGAAAAGCGCCAAAGCCTCGAATCATGTAGCGGCCCAGCTCAGCCCGCTCCTGGATGGCGGCGATCACTTGAGGATTAAACGTGCTGCTGGTATGAAGAATGGGGTCATCCATGATCTGTGCAGGTGGGTGCGAGTTAGTAGGCGTCTTTGAACTTAGAAAAGTCTTGGGCTTTGAAGTGGTAGAGCTGCTTGGCGCACACGACTTTTTTGAAGGCGTAGTCCTGGGCAGTCAGGCCGTAGGGACTCAGCTGCTGCTCTAACAGGGCACTATCTTCGTCGGTCATGGGAGCGAGCTGAGCATCCGCACCGAGGGAGGCAATTTCGCCCCCGACGTAGATCGTGCCGTCGTATAGAGAGTCGCCCAGGCTGTGACCAGAATCGCCACAGATGATAAAGGTGCCCGCCTGCATCATGAAGGCGCTGCTGTGGCCGACGCTGCCCTGCACAATCAGGGTGCCGCCCTTGAGCGAAATTCCGGCGCGGGGACCGGCATTGCCCAGGATGCAGACGGTGCCGCCGTGGGCTGAGGCTGCCGCGCAGGCTGAGGCATTGCCCTTAATTAGAATGCGTCCGGCCATCAGATTTTCGCCCACGGACCAGCCGCAGACCCCATCGACTTC
>JACVRP010000368.1 GCA_014534385.1 Cyanobacteria bacterium Co-bin13 | reverse complement strand
CGCTGGTGCTGGTCGCTGCTGGGAACCAACTGTTGAACGTGCTGTCTATAGAAGAACAGGCCGCTTTGAGCCGAGCTATTGCCTGGCTCCTGGCAGAGCAGGGACACTACCGTTGGCGACAGCAGCAGCAATTGCAGGCTGGCAGATTACCTCTGCCCTCTCCCAATCGACGCGCCTGGTGGCCTATTCAGCTGTTTTACCATCTAATGCGGTGGATGATGACGGGGCCGATAGCGACGATGACCGACCTGTTTGGAGAAGCGGAAATGGTTCAATCCCAAAGAGCCTATCGCTTACTCCAGAGTCAGGTTCAGGCGCGATCGCATATCCAACCCCTGCCCATGATCGAAACTGCTTGGGTGGAGACAGTACCCCTGCTGCCAGCCGCTGACCCGGTGCTAACCCTACCGGCTACAGGTAGCCAGGGCGCACTAAAGCCAAGTCAACCGGGGCCTATGGTTCGTTCTGGGAACACTTCCGCAGAAGCCGTTACCGTAGTGCTTGACCGTCCGATCTCGTCTGCCTCCGAAACAAGTTCGATCTGGATTGAGGCTAAAGCAGTTGTGGTTGACTACGTTGATCACCCGCTGGTATTTCTGCTTCGGTGGATTGACAAAGCGCTGCTCTGGCTAGAGCAGTCAGCTTGGCGAGTTTGGGGCTGGGTGCGATCGCACTTTACCCTCTAGCCCTAGCTGCCCTACCACGGTTAAAAAAGCCCAGAGACGAGCTTGATCCCAAGGGGGAAAGGACGTTTGGCGATATGATAGCTATAACTTTGTAAATTCCAGTTGCTGATCGTTGGAGAGCCATCAATGCTGACCCTTAAGATCGTTGTTTACCTTGTCGTAACCTTCTTTGTGTCTTTGTTTGTGTTTGGCTTCCTCAATGGAGACCCCGCTCGGAACCCCGGACGTCAAGACCTAGAATAATCGTTCATCTCCAAAGCCCTTACTTTCTGTCAGTAGGTTGGCTAGCGGAGGGGAAACAGAGCAAAGTTCCTGATTAAGCTATTTGCTTGTACTCAAAGCCCGCTCTGACGGGCTTTATTTTTAGTGCCCTGAAAAAGAAGCATGCCTTTCCCGCTGATTCTGTCGGAAATCCCAGCTGTCTCTCCTGCAGCTGAGGTGTCGCCACATCTGGCAGAAAGCACTGACTCGGCAGACGCCGACGACCCACTGCCGTTTTCAGAGGTGCCGGTCAGCCCCATCAAGCTACCCTCTCGCTCTGAACTGGCTGAAGCCCCCGTCAGCTTTTCCGCCCAATCCCTTCTACTCAACCCGGAGAGCCCCAATCCTGGTCAGCCGAGCCAGATTCCTCGGATTTCTCCTACGTCAGACTTCCTGACCCTAGATCCCCTAGCGCCCCTAATGCCTTCCGGCGGGCAGACCAATGAGTACAGCCAGGGCCAAAGGGATCAAGGCGGAGAAGCTCCCGGCCCCACCGAGCCATTGGTCAACTCGACCCTTTGGAATGATGGAGCCTTTCCGCTGCAAACGGTGGCGGAGATAGAGGTAGCCAGTCCACAGCCTACCCCCGAGTCAACTCAAAACCCGCCGCTGCTGCTGCGAGCAGATCGGCAGAGCTACAGCCCATCTAGTCAGATTGTCAGCGCGTTTGGCAATGTGCAGGTGCAGTTTGGTGATGCCCAGCTGTTCTCCAATCGGCTGTGGGCAAATCTGCGAAACCGCTTTATCAGAGCCGAAGAAGACGTTCTCTTCAACCGCAACAATCAGATTATCGGAGGTAGCTCTGCTACCTATAACCTGCTTCAAGGAGCAGGCAGTATTCTCGATGCTCAGGGTGAACTGTCTTTAACCGAAGTCGATAGGGACTTTTCCGCAGATTTTCGAGTGACCGGTTCCTCGTCCCAGGTTGTTGGTCCGGCCAACCGACCCATTCAGGATCAGGGAACGATTTCCTCTGTTACCAGCCCCGGCGGTCTCAGCTTAGGAACCGATGACAGGGCCTTGGCCGGAGGGGAGGGCGGCAACATTAATCGGCTGCGGTTTGAGGCAGAGCGAATTGATTTCGATGCAACCGGCTGGTATGCCGAAGGCATTCGCCTGACGAACGATCCCTTTTCCCCACCAGAAATTGAATTTAGGGGCGACACTGCCCGGCTAACGCCGATTAGCCCCGAAGAAGATGAGCTTTTGATCACCAACGCCCGAGTGGTGTTTGACCAGGGCTTTTCCATTCCGCTGCTGCGCGATCGCATCATTCTGCGGCGAGGGCAGGTTGACCCCAGTGAGCTAAACCCAATTCCCACGAATGTTGGCATTGATGGTCGAGATCGGAGCGGACTGTTCGTTGAACGGGCGTTTTCCTTCAGTCCCGGGGGGCTGTGGCGGCTTTCGATTGTGCCTCAGTTTTACCTGCAAAGGTGGGTCAGCGACTCTGGGGGAAACATCGCCGATCCGGCTAACTTTGGTATAGTCACCTCTCTTAATGGCCCCCTCGGACCACGCACATTAATAACGGCTACGGCTAGCCTGCCGGGGCTTGATTTAGAGAACCTGAGCGACCGCTTGAGGGCTAGCGTTCGCGGGCAGCGGCTCATCGGGGATCATATCCTCAACTTGGAATACAGCTACCGCGATCGCCTGTTCAACGGTTCTTTAGGGTTTCAGGATGTCCAGTCCAGCCTTGGGGCCGTGCTGCTGTCGCCCGTTGTGCGCCTGGGAGACACTCAAATTGACCTGACCTACCAGGTATCCGGGCAGTATGTCACGGCAGCAACCGATCGCCCTGAGCTGATTGGCGAGAATAATGCTAGCAATCTGACTAGCCTATTTAGGTTTCAGGGTAGTGTGGCCCTCAGTCGGGCGTTTTTGCTGTGGCAAGGCCAGGGCTTGCCGCCTACGCCCACCCAGGGGCTGCGCTATTCTCCTCGGCCGGTCGTGCCCTTTCTCCAGCTAGTAACTCAGCTCAGGGGGATTACGACCTACTACAGCAGTGATGACCTGCAGGAAAATTTAACGGCGAGCGTGCGTTTGGAGGGCCAGGTTGGCCATTTCTCCCGCCCCTTTCTGGACTATACCCAGTTCAACGTGGGCTATTCTAGAACCTTCGTGGGAGGGGCAACTTCTCCTTTCCTGTTTGACCGCAACGTTGACCAAAACGTGCTTTCGGGTGGTCTGCTCCAGCAGATTTATGGGCCCTTCCGCGCCGGGTTTCAAACCGCTCTCAACCTGGACACCGGACGATTTATTGAAACGGATTTGGTGTTTGAATACAGCCGCCGGGCCTACGGCTTGCTGCTTCGCTACAACCCTGCCCAAACCTCAGGATTTTTGGGATTTCGGCTGAGCGATTTTGATTGGGTGGGGCGCAGCAGCCCCTTTGATAGCCGGGACTATTAACCGAGCTGCCTTGAAATGAGCCGTCACTTTCGAGACTCAGCCCTTAATATGCAGGTAGGGGGTATGCTACCTACGGTTTGTTATTCCTCAGCTGGGTTTATCTGACAGGCCTATCGCCATGGCAATTACAGACCCTCGTCAAGAGATCGAGCACGTTTGCCTTCTGCTGGAACGCTATTTTGATCTTGGTTCCTATGAAGTAGATGCAGTCATGACCGATTGGCTGCAGCAGTTTGAGCTGACGTGGATTCAGAGCGCGCTTGTAGAGGCCCTCTACCAAGGCAGGTATAAGATTCTCTCAGTCGATCACATTCTGCGGTTATGGGGGCGACGGGGGCAGCCATTGCGCCACTACAACCGAGAATTTGAAGCCATGATTTCAGGGCAGCCAGTTCTGTTTCCCAGTCCACTGCCAGCAGGTGAATCAGAACCGATCAGGAAATCCAGCGGTTTAGGGCTCCCCTCTACGGGGTGGCCCCCTGCCGAATCCTTGCCAAACTCTCAGCCAGCAGCCCTACCCCCTCACGACAATCCGTTTCTACAGCCGTCTGTTCGCTGGGGCGATAGTTTGGTGCAGCAGCCTGAGGCAGCCCCTGAAGAAGCTGCGATCGCAAACCCCTGGGACAGCCCAACCCCGGAAACCGCCCCACAAGCCGCTGATCCAAGTTCCTGGGAAGAGGCGTCTGCTGCCACAGAGGCGGATATAACTTCCTTCGAGGCTGGCTCGGAACCGCTGGGCATCGAACCTTTTAAGCCGTTGTCCTCGCTCCACCAAAAAACCGGTGGCT
>JACVRP010000530.1 GCA_014534385.1 Cyanobacteria bacterium Co-bin13 | reverse complement strand
TTTGGGCAGTGTAGGGCTGCAGTATGCTCTGCGCTATCCGGATCGGGTGGAGCGGCTGGCGATTCTCAATGCGCCGATTAGCCCAGAGGCAAAGCTGCCCTGGAAGATCAAGCAGTTTGGCATTCCGCTGGTGGGTGACATGCTGACCCAAGACCCGATTTTGGTCGATCGCACGTTGGAGGGGGGTGGTCCTTACCAGGTGGATGATGCCGATCTAGACGTGTACCGTCGCCCTTTCTTGAAAAGTTCAGATGTGGGGCGGGCACTGCTGGCGACGGTGCAGGGGCTCAATCTTGCCAAAGTCACCCCAGAAATTGCCGCCGGTTTGCCCCAGCGCACCCATCCAACCCTGCTGATTTGGGGGCTTAATGACCCCTGGCTACCCCTTAATTTGGCCGAAAGCTGCATTGACACGTTACAGGACGGGGAACTGGTCAAGCTCGATCAGGTGGGCCATTATGGTCAGGAAGACTGGGCTGAAAAAGTAGCCGAGGCGATCAGTCCTTTTCTCAGAAAGATGGCCGTCTAAAGCATCCCAAGTCAGTTTATTTTTAGGGAGAACCCTTTAACCACTTCCCCGGTTCAACTACGAAATCTAAATAACTAGCCCCATCCTAAATATTTAGGTTTATAACAATAAGTCGGTTGAACCCAGGGAACGCCGGTACTCCTCAAATGAACAATCTAGCGGATCAAGCATTCGGGGGCTGGCATACGGTTGCCCCAGATGAGGCTTTGACACAGCTGCAGAGCGATCGCACTCGCGGGTTAAGCCCGGAGCTGGTGGCTGAGCGACAGCAGACCCACGGGCCGAATGAGCTGGAGGAAGCTGCTAGCCGCAGCGGGCTGCGAATTTTTCTAGACCAGTTCACCAACATCATGCTGCTGATGCTGATTGCGGTGGCGATTGTGTCGGGTGTGTTGGCCCTGCGTCACGGCAATATGCCGAGAGATGCGATCGCAATCTTTGCCATTGTCATCCTCAATGGCGTGCTGGGCTATTTTCAGGAAAGCCGGGCCGAAAAAGCCCTGGCCGCCCTCAAGCAAATGGCCGCGCCCAACGTGCGCGTGATCCGCGATGGTCGCCTTACAGAAGTCCCTGCCCGCGAGCTTGTCCCTGGTGACGTGATGCTGCTAGAGGCTGGCGTACAGGTAGCTGCCGATGGCCGTCTGCTAGAGGCCGTCAACCTGCAGGTGCGCGAGTCGGCCCTCACCGGAGAGGCTCACACCGTCAATAAACAGGCTCAGGCAGCGCTGACCGCCGAAACCCCGCTAGCTGACCGCAAAAACCTGGTGTATCAGGGCACGGAGGTGGTGCAGGGCCGAGGTCAGGTGCTGGTCACTCAGATCGGCATGCAGACTGAGCTAGGGCGTATTGCAGCCATGCTGCAGTCGGTGCAGACCGAGCCAACCCCCCTACAGCACCGCATGGATCAGCTCGGCAATGCTCTGGTCAGCGGCTCCCTGTTCCTGGTGGCGCTAGTGGTGATTGGTGGGGTGTTGAGCGCTGGCTGGGGGGCCTTTGAGAGCCTGCTGGAGGTCTCTTTGAGCATGGCTGTAGCGGTCGTGCCTGAAGGGCTGCCTGCCGTGATCACCGTTACCCTGGCCATTGGCACCCAGCGCATGGTGCGCCGCCACGCCCTGATCCGACGCCTGCCCGCCGTTGAAACGCTGGGTTCAGTGACCACAATCTGCTCCGACAAGACCGGCACCTTGACCCAAAACAAAATGGTGGTGCAGCAGATCCGCACCCCCGCCTGCACCTATCAGGTCACAGGGGAAGGCTATGCGCCTAAGGGTGAGTTTTTGCAGGGGGGGCAGCCGGTCACTCCGGCGCAAAATCCTGACCTCAACCTGCTGTTGTTAGATGGGCTGCTCTGCAACGATGCCGTTCTGCAAAAGGAACGGGGGGAATGGGCGGTCATGGGAGACCCCACCGAAGGCGCGCTGGTAGTGTTGGCCTGCAAGGGCGATCTGGACTATCACGGGCTGATTCACGGTCTCAAACGGGCGGTGGAGTTTCCGTTTTCCTCGGAGCGCAAGCGTATGAGTGTGGTGGTAGACCTGGAGCGGGCCACCCTCAAGCCCCAACTCCTGCCGCCCCAAGCTGCCCAGGCAGCCTACCTGCTGCTGGCCAAAGGCTCCCCAGAGCTGCTGTTAGATTGCTGCAGCCAGGTCTTTTTAAAGGGGCAGGCGCGGCCCTTAGAGGGGGATTTGCGATCGCAAATCCTAACCGACAATGAGCAGATGGCTAGCCGGGGGTTGCGAGTACTGGGGTTTGCCTACAGGCCGCTGATGTCGCTGCCCAGCGAGAGCGAACCCGACACCGCCGAGCAGCAGCTAATTTGGCTGGGTCTAGTGGGCATGATCGATGCTGCCCGGCCCGAAGTCAAACAGGCCGTACAGCTCTGCCGCGCCGCTGGCGTTCGGCCCATGATGATTACCGGCGACCACCCGCTGACCGCCCAGGTGCTGGCCGAAGATTTAGGCATTACCAGCCCAGACAGCCAAGCTTTAAGCGGCGTTGAGCTAGAGCGGCTGAGCCAAAGCGAGCTAGAGGCCGCCGTTAAAACAGTCAATGTCTACGCCCGCGTTTCCCCAGAGCATAAGCTGCGTCTTGTACAAGCGC
>JACVRP010000462.1 GCA_014534385.1 Cyanobacteria bacterium Co-bin13 | reverse complement strand
GGCGTGGATCAACGCTTATGGCAAAGCCCTGGCTTGGGTGGCAGCCCCCAAACCCCCTCTGCAAAATTCCCCTGCATTGAAACTTTTATTGCGGTCTATTCTATTGCGGTCTATTCTGCCTATGGAAATGCGTGTAGGCCTTTGCACTTGCAACGTCAGTTTGAGAAAGATTCACCCACCTCTAGCCCCCCTTGAGAGGGAAGGGTGAGCGCAGGCTCCTGCGGCCCTACCAGACGCTGCCGTTGGGGTCGATTGAGCAGTAGATGGGCCGACGGAATATAGTAGAGTGCCATTACTGTAGCCCCGCCCAATCCTCCCGCGATCGCAATTGCCAGCGGCGGCCAAAACCCTGTCTGATCAAGCATCAACGGAATAAAGCCAATGATCGTCGTTAGGGTTGTTGCTAGCACATGGCGGGTCGCTTTAAAAACTACCTGCTCAACGGCGTAGGGGTCGCCCCGATCGGCCTGGGGATGTTCCTTCAGCGCTGCCAGCACCACAATCGAATCGTTAATAGCCAGCCCAATCAGGCCCAGTGTGCCGAGAATGGCGGTAAAGCCAAACAGCGAACCAAACACTTTTAGCGCCAGTGCTGCCAGGCCCACCGAGCACAGCGCCACCGAACCAATCAGTGCTGCCAGCCCAAAGGAATTAAACGACAGCACCAGCGTTGCCGTCATTAGAATAGTCAGCACGCTGACGGTCGAGAGCAGATTGCCAATGGCCTCGCCACGGGCATCGGCCTCGCCGCCGTACTCCAGCCGGTACCCTGGCGGCAGCTCGAAGCTATTGTCCTGGAGCTGATCCTTAAACTGCTTTAGCACTGTATCGGGTAGCGCCCCAGCGGTAATAAAACCCTGCACCGTATTGACCCGCTGCCCCTCCCGCCGGGTGACTACGGCCAGATCTGGCTCCAGGGAAAGGGTTGCGATCGCATCTAGCGGCACCCGCCCCTGGGGCGACACCATTTCTAATGAGGCAATACTGTTCAAATCGCCCCGCTGCTGGTTGGGCACCCGCACCCGCACCGGAACGTTTTCGGTACCCTCCAAAATTGAACCCCCCGTTGCTCCTTCTAGGGCGGTGTTGAGCTGGCCGGCAATAGCGCCATTATCGAGTCCGGCCCGCCGCGCCTGCTCCTCATCTACGGCCAGGGCCAGCTTGGGCAGGGCTTCGGTCAGGTTTGCCTGGGTGTGGATAACGTCGGGAATCTGGGCGAGTTGCGATCGCAGCTCGCTGCCCAGCTGTCGCAGCCGCGCCATGTCTGATCCGTACAGCCGCAGCTCGATTGGGGCATCGAAGGGGGGGCCCTGTTCCAGCTGCTTCACCAGCACCTGCGCTTCGGGAAACGCTGCATCTAGCTTCGTTTGCAGCGCCTGAATGGTCTGGCGCAGGTGATCGGTGGAGCGTAGCTGCACAATGGCTTGGGCATAGTTAGCCGCATTTTCCCGGCCGCCAATCACGTTGTAGAAAAAAGACGGCGCACTTTTGCCCAAAAACCAGTGCACCTCATCTACCTCCGGATGCTGCCGCACCAGGTTCCGCGCCTGCATTACCTGGGCTTGGGTTTCGGCCAGGGCCGTCTGGGTGGGCATAACAAACTCAATCTGAAACTGATCGCGGTTGGTTGGTGGAAAAAACTGCTGCTCCAGCGTGGGAAACACCGTAAAGCCCACAACCGGCAAAATCAGTGACAGCCCCACCCCCAACCAAGGCCGCCGAAAGACAGCCCTCAAGCTCTGGCGATACAGCCCCGCCATCCGATCATTGCTAAAGCCCTGACTGAGCCATTCTCGGCTGTGGCCAAACGGCTGCCAGCGGTGCAGCAGCCCCACCAGCGATGGAATTACCGTTAGCGAGAGAAACAGAGAGCTAATCAAAGCCAGAATTACCGTCAGGCCAATGGTGCCGATAAACTCACCGACGCTGCCCGGCGATCCCGAAATCGGGACAAAGGCCAGTACCGTCGTCAGTGTTGAAGCCAGCAGCGGAATGCCTAGATGACTCACGGTTTCTTGAATCGCTGTCGCTGCAGGCATCCCCTGACGCAGCCGCATCTGCACCTCATCTACGGCGATAATGGCGTTGTCAATCAGCAGCCCCAGCGCAATGATGATGCCCGTCACCGACATCTGATGCAGGGGCACCCCCAGCCCGCTCATCCAGCCAAACACCATGAGGCTGGTCAGGGGCAGCGCCAACCCCACAATCAGCGCCGACTTCACCCCTAGCATCACCAGAGACACGGCAATCACTAGCCCCGAGCCAAAGATCAGGTTGCCGATGACCCCATTTAGCCGTTGCCGCACATACACGCTCTGATCCAGCACCACGTCTAGACCCAGCCCGTCCGACAGATTGGCCTGAAACTCGTCGAGCGTCTGTCGCGCCCTTACTGCCCACTGGTCTACCCGCTGAGCCGACTCCACCGTCGCCGAGAGCACAATCGCAGGCCGTCCGTTGACAAAGGCCAGATCGCTGGCCGGTTCGGCAACCCCCTTACTGACTTCGGCAATGTCCCCCAGCCGCGCCACCTGCCCTGCGCTGCTTACCTGAATGGGAATATCTCGAATCCGCGCCAGTGAATCAAGCTCGCTATTGACCTCCAGCAGCAGTGAACTGCTGCCGCTGCGAAACTGTCCCGCAGACACCTTGGCATCGCTGGCGGCTACCTGCTGGGCGAGGCCCTGGGCTGTCAGGTTGAGGCGGGCTAGATCGGGGGCTGCGATCGCAACTTGAATCTCCTCATCCGGCGCTCCAAACAGCTCCACCTTATCTGTCCCTGGAATCGCCCGAATGGTATCCTCCAGCCCCTGGGCCACCCGCTGCAAGATGGTGTAGTTGGGGGGGCTCTCCAGGTTCCAGGTCAGCCCCACAATCAGGGCACTGGCTTTGGTCGTGCTGTCTTCGTACTCAGGGGCGCTGGCTTCGGGCGGCAGCTCTGGCACCGCATCATCCATCTTGCTGCGCACCTTGGCCCACACCGGGTCAACATCGCGCACGTTCTCCTTCAGCTCCACCGTAATGACGGAAATGCCGTTGCTAGAGGTTGAGCGCACCGACTCGATCTCCTGCAGCTCAAACAGCTTCTTCTCAATCTTGTCGGTCACCAGCGCCTCGACCCGCTCCGGCGTCGCCCCCGGAAGAAAGGTGGTGATGTTGCCAAACCGCTGGGTGATCTC
>JACVRP010000241.1 GCA_014534385.1 Cyanobacteria bacterium Co-bin13 | reverse complement strand
AGTCGATCCAGTCAGCCTGTCGCTTTTACCCTGGCCTCAAGATTGTATTAACTTCATGAAGCTGAAGGGCTATCCTAGGGCTACCCAAAAGCTACTTGCCATTATTGAGGAGGCCAGCACAGCTCCAGCGATCTACCCCAATTCCCCTTAGAACAAGCGTTGGTTCCCGTCAGCGCAAAACCTGCCGTTCGACGGTGAGGAACTTTTTATTTAATTCGTCGGTCAGCCTAGAAATGTGATGCGGTAATTCCTTTAGAGCAGCTCTAGCGCAACGACTCGTACTAAAGTCTTTTGCCCCTCAAACCCATGTTGTTAATAGTTTAGTTCTAGATGGTGATCTAAATGATTGAAGGCCCTGAATCGTTTACTTGCCACTACGTCTATGTCAATGCCACCAGCAAGGTCCAGGTAATTCGCGTTGCCAACGTGCCCGACTGGCATTTTGAGCGCGTTGCCTTTCCGGGGCAGCGGCTTTTGATTGAGGCTAAACCCGAAGCCGTTGTGGAGATCTATACCAGCGAACGAACCACCTCTGTGCTGAAGGAGCGAATTCCTAGTGAAGACCTCCAGTGTGTTTGGCTGTAGGTAAGTTTTTGCAGATCCTTTGAAACGAAAAAGGTCCAGGGTTCTGTCAGAACCCTGGACCTTTTTCGTTTCCTGCTACCCGCTAATTTTCTGGAGCCAGAGGGGCTGAGGGCTGGGCCTCAGGGTTGTTGGGAGCAAGGGGATCACCGGTGGGAGACTGGGGCTGGTTAAAGGGCGACTGCGGCTCTCCAAAGGGGGACAGTGGCGCGTTTGGATCGACGGGCGATAGGGGACTGCCTGGGGCTGGCTGCAGAGGAAAGAGTTCTCCTTCCGATTGGCCAGGCTGACCGGGCTGACCAGGCTGACCGGGTAGACCAGGCTGACCGGGTTGGGTCCCGTCTGGCTGGGGCTGGCCTAGCTCCCTGGGTAGGGTGGCCAGGGCTACGCGGTCGCCGCCGACTGAGCGCAGTAGGTCCAACACCGTCACGACATCTTCGTAGCGGGCATCGCGAGAGGCATAGAGGACAATCAGGCCGTTGGGAGCGGCCTGCTGGTACTGCAGCAGCACATCGTAGAGCAGGTCTAGCGTCACCGGCTGCTGGTCGAGGTAAACCTGGCCAATCGCGTCAATGCTGACATAGAGTCGCTCGGGCAGAGCTTGGCCTACCTGACCGGGCAGGGGTTGTCCGGTTTGAGCAGCGGGCAGATCTAGATCAATTGCCTGCTGCTGGGTCAGATTCACCGCCGCCAAAATGAAGAAGGTGAGAATGCAAAAGATAACGTCAATCAGCGGCACTAGCTCAAGCCGCACGTCTTCTGTGGGGGTCTCTAGCAGATCAAGTTTCATAGGGGTTTAACCTCCGGTGGCGCTGAGACGGAAGTAATCTGAGGGCGCTTGGACCAGTCCTGACGGTAGAGCAGCTCCAGTTCGTTGCCTGATTGACGAAATACCTTTGCCTGCCCAAACACAAAGCCTGAAAACAGCCGGTAAAAGGCTAGGCTGGTGATGGCAATTACCAGTCCCGCAGCAGTGCTGATCAGGGCGGCTGCAATGCCGAGCGCTGTTCCGGCAGTGGCATCCCCCTGGGCGAAGCCAGTAGCGCCGATCGCTCCTAGGGAGGTGATCAGGCCAACAACGGTGCCAAACAGGCCCAGCAAAGGGGATAGCGCAATGACGGCCTCCAGGACTTTGTCGCCCTTCCGCATGGTGGAAAGCTCTTCGTTGGCTGAGGTCTCTAGCGCCAGGCGAAAAACTTCGGGATCAGGGTCTTGCAGCTTCAGCCCGGAGTAGAGGAATCGCCCCATCGGCAGCCCGCTAGAGCGCTGGGCAATTTCAGCAGCGGCTCCCCAGTCACGGCGAGCCGCCTCTAAAACTCGACCTGCCACTTCCCGCTCTCTCGTCAAAATTCTGGACCAAAACCAGATGCGCTCAATAATGGTGCCCAGAGCCAGAATCGACAAAAAGAGCAGGGGCCACATGGCAATACCGCCACGAGCAAAGAGTTCAGGAATATTCAAAGCAAACCTCCTAACGCCACATCCGCTGCATCAACACTATTCGCTGCATCAACTTACCATCAGCCAGCATGAGCATAACAATTCTAGAAAATTTGGGATCTAGAAAATTTGGGATCTACCGCATCACGAGCAGCTATTCCAGCAAAACGCTCGAATTCTTGGTCTGTCTGGCCTTTTTTAAGAAACTTAGCTCAAACACTAGAGATAGAGGCGCTCTGTTGGGCCTGCCGCTCCTGTAGAAGGTTGAAAATTTCGGCGGCGGCGCGATCGCACACCCCCGGCTCCCCCAAGGCCCGCCGCATATTGGCGTAACCGGCCAGCATGGCCTGCCGGGGGGCTTCCTCGGTTAGCAGCTCTAGCGCCTGCGCCACAATCGCCTCGGGAGTGGCCTGCCACTGCAGCAGTTCTGGCACCACCGGCTGCATTTCCACCAGGTTCACGGGGGAAGCAAAGGGTAAATCTAGCTTCAGCAGGTGCCGCGCTACCCAGGCCGACACGGGGTTGAGCTTGTAAAACACGACCTGGGGCACGTTCATCAGGGCGATCTCCAGGTTGGCGGTGCCAGACTTGGTAACGGCCAGATCGGCAGCTGCGATCGCAGCTTGAGTGCGGCCATCGACGACCTGAGCCTGCAGCCCATACCGCTGGCAGGCCTGCTCAAAAATTGGGCGAAACCGAGGCGACGACACCGGCATTAAAAACTGCACGTCAGGCAGCTGAGCCTGCAGCAGCTGAGCCGCCTGACAAATAGTCGGCAGCATATACTTCACCTCCTGGTTGCGAGAGGCCGGCAGCAGGGTGACAACTCGGGCTGTTGGAGCCAGCCCCAGCGCTTGCCGGGCAGCTGCCTGATCGGGCGGCTGAGGAAAGCGATCAACCAAAGGATGTCCTACCCAGCTCACCTCAGCTCCCAGTTTCTCAAAGTAGCTGGCTTCCGCCGGAAAAATGGCCAGCATGCGATCGGAGTTGGCCACCAGAGTCTGCGAGTCTTTCTGGCTAAAGGCCCAAACCCACTGCTGAGGCGCAATGTAGTAAACGACAGGCAGCGCCGGCAGGGTCTGGCGCAAAAACTTGCCGATCACCAGATTGGGGTTCATGTAGTCAATCAGAATGGCCAGGTCGGGCGGCTGGCGCTGCAGCACCTGCCGCACCTGCCGCTGAATCCGCAGGGTTGGTAGCAGGTAGGGCAGCGCCTCAAAAATGCCCACTGAGCCAATGGCGGTTGTATCGGCTATCAGCGTGGCTCCGGCAGCGGCCATCCGCTCTCCTCCCAGGGCCACAATCTCCACCTCTACCCCCCGTTGGGCTGCGTGCCGCTGCAGTGCTGCGACCAGCAGCGCCCCCTGCAAGTCCCCTGAGACCTCCCCGGTGCTGACAAACAGCCGCACGGGCCGCGTCTTACCCTGCATGCTCAAACTCACCGGCTAGTCCTCACGATCTGAGGCCTTTTTGCCGCCAGCTCTGCCGGGAAGGCTGCCCCGGCGCTTTCCGCCAGCATGGGAAGCTTTGAGAAACTGCCGCAGATGAGATACATGCTCGTTTTCCCCGATCTGCTCGATCTGATCAAGGGCCGTTTCAAAGGGCAGATCAGAGCGGTATAGCAGGCGAAAAGCCTGTTTCAACTCCTGAAAAAGTCGGCCCCCATCGCTATGGGTTAACCCGGCTCGGCGCAAACCCACCAGGTTTAGCCCCCGCACTCGGCCAGGATTGCCTTCAACAATGGTATAGGGCGGCACGTCGCGATCAATCCGGCTCATGCCGCCAACCATCGCATAGCAGCCAATGTGGACAAACTGATGGACGCCCAGCACGCCCCCAATCACCGCATTTGACTCGACCTCAACATGACCGGCCAGAGCTACTGCGTTGGCGATCACAATATTGCTGCCGACAACGCAGTTGTGGGCCACGTGAACATAGGCCATCAGCAGGTTGTTGTCGCCCACAACGGTCGCTTCGCCTGCTCCCGTGGCCCGGTTAATGGTGACGTATTCTCGGATCAGGTTGTTGTCGCCAATCTTGACCTGGCTCATGGAGCCGTCGTACTTGCGATCTTGGCTTTCCATGCCAATGGTGGCTCCCGGAAAAATCCGGTTCTGAGCCCCAATTTCGGTGTCGCCATCAATCACCACGTGGGCCCCGATTTCGGTGTTAGGGCCAACCGTAACTTTCTCGCCAATGACGGCATAGGGGCCAACCTTAACACTAGGGTGCAGCCTGGCACCAGAATGAATCACCGCTGTTGGATGAATAAGTGTAGTCAAAGTCATGCCTCCGGAAACCAACGCAATAGCTGGGATGCGCGAAAATACAGAGGTTCTGGCAGGGGCCGCAAGATCATTACTCCACCACCGAGAACATCAACTCCCCTTCGCAGGCGAGCTGTCCGTCTACCTCAGCCCGGGCCTGCATCTTGCCAAACTTCAGGCGCTTGATGGCCAGCAGCTCCACGGTCATGATCAGCTGGTCGCCGGGAACAACCGGACGGCGGAACCGCACCTTATCAATTCCAGCAAACATACAGAGGCCGCTCACCCCTGGAATTTGCGTCAGCACGATGCCCCCGACCTGAGCCATCGCTTCTACAATCAGCACGCCTGGCATGATGGGCCGACCGGGGAAATGGCCCTGAAACTGCGGCTCGTTGAACGTAACGTTTTTAATCCCGACGGCGCGCTGGCCGGGAACGTAGTCAATAATGCGATCAACCAGCGCAAATGGGTAGCGGTGGGGCAGCAGCGCCTGGATCTCCTCGGTTGAAAAAGTCTGCTTCACGTCGTCTGCCTCGTCTGAGTCGAGCAAAGCAGGGTCTGGCGCGACAACGGTGTGGCCGACGGCTTGGACAGTTGAGCTTGAAGAGTTCACGTTCACCACGGTCTCAATTCCCACTTGCATTGAAAGCGCAGCTTAGGGACACAGGCCCTGACTGCATTTAAATGATTCTCCCACTAGATGGTCATCCTATGGCGGCTCCTAGGTTGGCAGTAGGGCCTTTTGTAGGGTTTTTGCCAGCTCTACGTGCAGCCGGTGACTGGCTTTGTAGGCCAGGATGTGGGCCAGAGGCACCCGCCCTAGCAGGCTGATGTCGCCAATCAGATCGAGCAGCTTGTGACGGGCCGGTTCGTTGGCAAACCGTAGGGGCGGGTTGAGCCAGCCCTCCTCACCACAAACCAGTGCGTTGTCGAGGCTGCCACCTTTAATCAGGCCTTGCGATCGCAAGTAGTCAATCTGATGGGCCAGGCCAAAGGTGCGGGCCGGGGCAACGGCCTCGGCAAACGACTCTGCCGCAGCTGAGTCAGCAGACCAGCTGTGCCACTGATTGCCAATGGCCGCCACCTCAAAGTCAATGCCATAGGTATATCGGGGCGTGGGCGAGGGCAGCGCCGCTACAAAGGCATCGCCGTCATAAATCCAGACCGGGCTGCTAATCTGAAAGGCCCGCTTGGGCGCATCTTGCCCCATTAGCCCAGCTGCCTCAATTGCCGCTACCCAGCCGCTGGCAGAACCATCAAGCAGGGGCACTTCCGGTCCGTCAATGGCGATGCAGACATTGTCTACCCCCATTCCAGTTAGAGCTGCCAGCAGGTGCTCTACGGTTCGCACGGCTGCCTTGCCGTTGACTAACTCCGTAGACAGCAAGGTCTGCTGCACCGCGTCCGGCTGGGCCAAAACGGCAGGTTTGCCCGGCAGGTCAGTTCTTACAAAGCAGCGACCGCTGTTGACCGCCGCTGGTTCTAGCCGCACCTGAGTTGCCTGACCAGAGTGCAGTCCTACTCCCTGCCGCTCAACAGCTTGAGCCAACGTCTGCTGAGGCCGATCGAGATCTACCGCCGTTAGGGCTGGTAGCGT